>JACFNA010000003.1:0-5605 GCA_019455085.1 Chitinophagaceae bacterium | reverse complement strand
ACAATATGGATTTTTCATATACCCAAACACCAATATCGCCTGCCGGTTTACGCACATAAAAAGTTGTGGCAAAGGATTGACGATAATCTGGTAGAAATGACTCAGGCCAGATTAAATACAATTATTTCCGAAGTGCTTCCCCGCGAAGACTGGTCGGCTAAAATAATACCCGAAGCAACCATATCGGATTTGGATAAGGCTGCTATAAAAAAGGCGAGAGTAGAATTTATAAAACGAAATCCGAAGTATGAAAGTGAAGAGCCTTTCTGGGATGATGTTAAATTTCTAAATAAAGCGAAACTTACAATTAAGAATAAGGTTACCCGGGCAGCAATGATTTTGCTCGGCAAGGAGGAATCAGAACATTATTTAGATTCATTCGTAAAGATCAGATGGAATTTAAGGTCAATAGAAAACCAGGACAAGGACTTTGAGATATTTTCAATTCCATTTATCCTTGCTGTTGACAATGTTTTTTCAAAAATCAGAAATCTGAAATACCGCTATCTCCGGGAAGGAACGCTTTTTCCCGATGAAGTCCTTCGTTATGACCCTTTCAGCATTCGTGAACCGCTTAACAATGCTATTGCTCATCAGGATTACACAAAAGGCGCAAGGATTAATGTTGTAGAATTTGAAGACGATCATTTGGTGTTTTCAAATTACGGCACTTTTCTTCCAAAGTCAGTTGAAGATGTGGTAATTAAAGACACACCGGAGGAAGTTTATCGTAATCCTTTTTTGGTAGAAGCCATGAAAAATCTGGATATGATAGAAACACAGGGAGGCGGCATACGCAAAATATTTAATTACCAACGCCAGCGCTTTTTTCCAATGCCTGACTATGATCTCTCCGAGGAGAAGGTAAAAGTTACCATCACTGGTAAAATATTGGATGAAGATTTTGCAAAAATTCTTAATAAAAATCCTTCTCTCACACTCGAAAATATTATCCTGTTAGATAAGGTTCAAAAAAGAAAACCTTGTTCAAAGGATGAATACCGCCATTTGAGAAACCTTGGATTTCTTGAGGGGCGATGGCCAAATTATTACCTTTCTTTAAAAGTCGTTGAGCCACTTGATGACGATGGTTTGAAGGCAGAATATATTGCAAATAGGAGTTTTGATGATGAGCATTTCAGAGATATGATCTTTCAGTATATCAGAAAGTTTGGCCCTTGTAAAAGATCCGCGATAGATAATTTAATCATTCCCAAATTATCGGCTATACTTACTGATAAACAAAAGAAGAAAAAAGTAAGTAATCTTCTAAAATATTTGAGGGAAAAGAAAAAAGTTAAGTCTGTTGATTTTGGAGAATGGATAGTTAATGAAAAGGATCGGGAAGAATGATTTTGTAGTCGGTTTGTAGTCGGTTTGTAGTCGGTTTGTAGTCGGTTTGTATATCAACTATTTGAGAATGAGCATGTTATGATGTGTCCTTTTTTAGTCGGGAAAAAATAGTTAGTCAAAAATTGAGGTGAGTTCAGGTGGAAGGCCGCCTTTCTCAATAGATATTATTATTTTATAATTTAAAAAGTATTGCCACCCAAATGATCAGACTATTCTATCAACAAAAAGGAGTGAGAGAAACGCCCATAGTTGATAAAATTTTGATATAAAAGAAAAAAAAGATAGTTGATAACCAGCGTGTTCTGTCTATTATTATTTGATGATATTGTGCGAAAATGTGCGGAATTGTGCGAAAATGTGCGAAGTGTTATCATAAATAACTGAAAAAGAGATAATCATACCATGACCGAAAAAGATAAAAACCACATCATAGAACTCATAAAGGCCGGTGAAAAGCTGCCTAAAGAATACATCTATAAACTCTTTGCCGATGAAGAAGACGTGTTCCTCTTCTGGAATGGAAGAAAGGAAGACGTAACCAATGTGGCGCTGCCCTTTCACAGCATTGAACATATTGATGAGCCGCGCCGGGAAAACAAGAAGGCCGGCGAAGCCCTGGAATTGTTTGACCAGAGAGGAAGGCAGTTGCAGGGCTGGACCAACAAACTCATCTGGGGCGATAACAAACTCATTCTTTCTTCCCTGGCCAACGGCCCTATGCGCGAAGAAATAGAAAGGGAGGACGGACTGAAACTCATTTACATAGACCCGCCCTTTGCCGTGGGCGCCGACTTTGGTTTTAATATTGAAATAGCAGGAGAGACTGCCGAGAAAAAGCAAAGTATCATTGAAGAAATTGCTTACCGCGATACCTGGGGCAAGGGTATTTCTTCTTACCTGACCATGATGTATGAACGATTAAAACTGATGCATAATTTATTGGCAGAGGATGGAAGTATTTATGTGCATTGTGATTGGAGGGTGGTAGGATTTCTCCGGTTAATCCTAATGGATATTTTTGGTGAGGATAATTTTCGTGGACATGTAATTTGGCGTAGTATGACACCATCTGGATTTAAAGGACAAACAAGCCTTGGTAGAAGTCACGACGATATATTATATTTTTCTAAATCATTAAAGTTAACCTATGTCCCTCAGAAAATTCCTTATTCAAAAGAATACTTAAAAGAACGGTTTAATAAGGTCGATGAAAAAGGGAGATTCTTCAAAGATGAAAAGATCGGATCCGCCACAACTGAGGAAACGATTGAAAATCTAAGAAAAGAAGATAGGATTTATATAACTTCAAATGGCAAACTGAGAATCAAACATTTCCTTGACGAAGCAGATGGCTATTATATGGATGATGTCTGGTCGGATATTTCTCATGAAAATTCCCAATCAGAGCTTAGAACTGGTTATGCTACCCAAAAACCCGAAGCCCTTCTTGAACGCATCATCAAAGCATCGTCCAACGAAGGTGACTTAGTAGCTGATTTCTTTTGCGGCAGCGGCACTACCGCAGCCGTAGCGGAAAAGTTGGGCAGGAAATGGATCACCACCGATTTAGGAAGATTTGCCATTCATACAACGCGCAAAAGGATGATTGGTGTACAGCGCACACTGCAGGCAGACGGAAAAGATTTCCGCGCCTTTGAGGTGTTGAACTTAGGCAAGTATGAACGCCGGTTTTTTATGGACGACCTCACCAACGGAGCCAGAAAAAAGAAAGAGGATATTTATGTGGACTTAATCCTGGAAGCCTATAAAGCCAAACGCATCACCGGCTGCGAAACACTGCATGGCAGCAGGGCGGGCAGGTTCGTACACGTAGGCCCGTTAGACGTGCCCGTAACCCAAAGCCGCCTGTTGGATATTTTTGAAGAATGTAAGCAGAAACTCTACACCCAGGTGGATGTGCTGGGTTTTGAATTTGAAATGGGACTAACCCCGCAATTCATACAGGAACTGAAAGAAAAAGGCGTAGCCATCACCCTGAAATATATTCCCAAAGAGGTGTTTGACAAAAGAGCCGTAGAAAAAGGACAGGTAAAGTTTTTTGATGTCGCCTATTTAAACACCAAAGAAAAAATAAAGGGCAAAACCATCACCATTGAACTCACCGACTTTGTAACGCACTACACGCAGGACGATATTGAAGAGTTGCAGCAAAGCATGAGAGCAGGCAGCAAGGTGGTGATAGAAGACGGGCAAATCATCAAATTAGAAAAAGACAAAAAAGGAATCATCCAAAAAACCCTGCTCACCGAAAACTGGTACGACTGGATTGATTACTGGGCCATAGATTTTAACTATGAGGATAAAAAAGAAATTATCAAAATAAATACAGATAAAGGTTCAGTAGAGGAAAAATGGACAGGCAATTATCTTTTTGAAAACGAATGGCAAAGTTTCCGTACAAAGAAAAACCCTTCCATTGAATTCACCAGCGCTGCCCACGAATACAAGAAAGCAGGGAAGTACAAAGTGATGGTGAAGGTGGTGGATATTTTAGGGATTGATACCAGCAAGGTGGTGGAGGTGATGGTGAAATGAGAATGAATATTGTGTTGTTGCAGGAAGTACCTTATCAATTATAGCATCTAAAATAAATAAAGCACATGGAAATAAGCGATTGGTTTACCATCATAACTATATTACTTGCTGTTTCTGCATTTTTCCCATTTGTGGAAAGAAAGGTACTTTATCTAAAACTATCACCCTGGAAAGTTTGGCTGTCGGGGATCTTCTTTTTTGTGTTGCTTCCCCTGTTAATATACTTTGATGATCTGAGAACAATATTTCCAATTTTAGCGAATGAGCCTTTTTCGGTAAAAAGTAAATATATACCTCAAGCAAAGACCTGGGCATTTATTCTCTTTCTCTTAATCACCATTTATTGGCTCTGGTGGTTCTTATTTTGTTTGAAAAAAGTTAACCCCAATGAAAGGCTAGTAAATTATTATCTGGAAAGTATGAACACCGTGGAATTTGATAAACTATTCAGAATAATAATGAAGTATGAATCTATTCAACTAAGACAACCAAATAATTTTACCATTTATCATCCTTTACTGACTAATGAATATTTTTTTTATAGAGCCATTGACTTTAGCCCGGAGATATATTTGAAAGCAATTCAAAATCTTGATGTAGAAATTCTGTTGAATTCAAGAATACCCCTGATAATTAGAGATAAAGTTAACGAACTCACAGCAGAACAAAGAAGAATAGGCGTATCGTCTATCTATAATACTGAGCCCATTTTTCATAGAAATTGGCCAAAGGAAAACTTATTGTTGTTTTATCTGACAGACTGTTATTTCGCAATAATGAAGAGTTGTCTTAATAAAAATACTTTCCATTCAGAGGAAAGCGGTTTTACCATGTTGAATTCATTTATGGAAACAATGTTTTCAGAAATATTAAAAAGTATCAGAATCCCTGAAGGGCTAAATATTCAGGAAGGGGGCCCCACCTATTTCCATAGATTACTCACTAATATTCTTTCTGCTTTAGGTGAATGGATATCAACTTTAAAGGAAAAGAATGAATCTGATGCCCTTTACCTCTTTTTAAGCTTGTATAGTCAATGCATTTATAAATTAACAGCCTATAACAATTCTATAATTTCTAAGAATTTCCTTAACAATCAGTTTACGTCCTTAATGAGAATTTATTGTGAAGGTGGAAGTTCTACAAGTAATCAGATTATTGACAACATGAGGTTAAAAATTGAAGAACAACTTGCTCCAAATTATTTTGATGATCGAAGATATTATAAAGATCGTTTTCGAGATGCATGGACACATGCCGAGAAGGACATTGAGATCAGTTCAAAATATTCTGAGGCGTATAATCGGTTTTTGACCAATGTAGTTAATAAGATCCTGGGTATGGAATAAGGGGCCTAGATAAAAACTTAATATCTTTTGGTTGCTAATCCTCATATCTATTTTGAATTCTTCCTTTGCCTACTTTCAATAAAAGGTACATTATAATCCCGCTGCAATAAATGGACGAAATAACTTTTATAGACATTAAAATTCAACCAGTGGTCTGCAGGGTACTTGACATCGTATTGTAGAAGAGCAATGGACAGGCAATTAACTTTTTGAAAACGAATGGCAGAGTTTCCGTACAAAGAAAAATCCTTCCATAGAATTCACCAGCGCTGCCCACGAATACAAAAAAGCAGGGAAGTACAAAGTGATGGTGAAGGTGGTGGACATTTTAGGGATTGATACCAGCA
>JACFNA010000197.1 GCA_019455085.1 Chitinophagaceae bacterium | reverse complement strand
ATCGACTCTGAGTTATTCGGGCATGAGAAGGGCTCATTTACCGGAGCAGTGGACAGCCGAAAAGGCTATTTTGAAACCGTCAACGGAGGTACTATTTTTCTGGATGAAGTGGCAGAAATGCCTTTGGGTACTCAGGCGAGGCTGCTTCGTGTATTGGAAACCGGCGAATATATCAGAGTGGGCTCCAGTAAAGTGCAGAAGACCGATGTGCGGGTGATCGCGGCAAGCAATAAGCACATGCTTGATTTGATCCATTCGGGTAAGTTCAGAGAAGACTTATATTATCGCCTGAACACAGTGCCTATCAGTGTGCCGCCGCTCAGAGAGCGCAAGGAAGATATTCCACTTTTATTTAGAAAGTTTGCGATAGATTTTTCGGAACGATACAGGTCTGAGCCAATTCAGTTGAGCGACGAGGCATGGCAATTACTTACTAACTATGCATGGCCCGGTAACATCAGGCAGTTGAAAAATATGGCTGAGCAAATCTCTGTGCTGGCACGTGGAAGGGAGGTAAGTGCGGATATGATAAAAAACCTGTTGCCGGATAGTAGTGTCAGCAGATTGCCTGTACTGGCAGGTGGTAAAACATCGTCAGGTGAATTTGCAAATGAAAGGGAGATCCTTTATAAGATGTTTTTTGACGTGAAACGCGATGTGACTGAATTAAAAAAGATGTTTCTGGAGTTTCTTCAGAATCCGACGCTGGCATCCAGTTCCAAAAGCTTTGAAGGGTTACATGAATTTGTGTACCCGGATGCTGCTCCTATGCTGGATTCGTCCACAGTGGTACTGCACCCGGTCACCAACGGAGAAAAGATGATAACCCGGGTGGACGACCATCAGGAAGTAGAAGAATCACTCAATCTGACAGATGTAGAAAAGGAACTGATTATAAAGGCGCTAAGAAAACATAAAGGAAAGCGGAGAGAAGCTTCGAACGACCTGGGTATCAGCGAAAGAACCCTCTACAGAAAATTGAAAGAATACGACATCAACGAATAACACGTCCTACAATTGAAGAGAATAAACCAGATGCTACTTTGGGGATCAATGGTGCTCCTTTCATGCACCATGATATTTGCCACCTGCAGGTATTCCATGCGGGACGTGTCACCACTTCCGCCAGAGATAAAGACCTTCAGCATTCAACAGTTTGAAAACAGAGCCAGATATGTGAATCCGCAATTGGCTCCGGACCTTACCGAGGCGGTCAGGCAAAAAGTAATTGGACTCACTAAGCTTCGACAGGTTACTAACGATATGGGGGATTACGATCTGAGTGGTTATGTGTCAGATTATAGTGTGAGTACCAGTGGCGTTCAAAACCAACAAGCCTCTTCGAACAGGCTGAATGTGTCTTTTCATATTATTCTGAAAAACACCCAGGATGCAAGCAAGAATTTTGAAGCGGATGTATCCAGTTCATACGATTTCTCATCCTCACTTTCACTGCAGCAGGCAGAGCGTGAACTTATGGACAGGGTGCTGAAGAATGTTTCTGAAGCAGTATTTAACCGAATCTTTTCAAATTGGTAATTTTGCAGTGATGGGTATTGTAGCGCAACATATCGTTTCGGGGTTTAATTCCTTCACCCAGTCAAGAGAAGAATTGGAGAAAATTGTAGCTGATGCGCCGGCCAGTGCGTTTGCTAAATTGCTGTTGCTGAAAAAGAATGTGGAGGAAGGGAATCTTGATAATGAAGAGTTATTGCAACACCTTGCATTGCAGACCTATAATCCGCACTGGCTCTCGCTGATTAATGAATTTATCAGGACACCGCACGAACGAACGACAGCCGACCGGGAAAGCCAATTCGTTACACCGCCTTCGGACAGTCAGCCGGAATCTCAGGAACCATCAAAGCAGGATGCCGGTAATCAGTTAGACCAATTAATGGAAGAAATCCTGGAAGATGATAAGTCAGGTGTGCCGCCGCAACCAGTCACTGCGCGTGCTGTTGAAAATAATATATCCGAAACAGGAGATTTCGAAAGTGAGTTGGCTGAAAAAGGAGAGGAGAAGGAATCACCTGTGGAATCAGATGAAAACAAAATAGGACTGAGTGTATTTGAATCCGAAAAACATGATGCCGGTAATGATGCAAATGCGCAGGGAGGAAATACAATTATCAACCTTGATGAATTTAGAGGAGTTACAGCCCCTGAACCGGAAAGTCCGATTTTTGAACCCCTCCACACAGTAGATTATTTCGCTTCACAGGGTATCCGGCTGAAGGCGGAGGATATTGGAGACGATAAACTGAGCAGGCAACTGAAAAGTTTTACCGGATGGCTTAAAAGTATGAAGAAACTCTATCCCGAGAAAATGGCCACCCAGGATGAAGCCGTGGAAAGAATCATCAGAGCATCTGCAGAAAATAGTAATATAGATGCAGACGTGGTTACAGAGGCAATGGCAGAGGTGTTGGTAAAGCAGGATAAGCGGGAAAAGGCCATTGAAATGTATGAGAAATTAAAATTGACAGATCCGTCTAAAAGTGCTTACTTTGCCGCCAAAATTGAAAGTTTAAAACAGTAATTATATGTTGTGGTTATTTGGAGTTTTAATAATATTGTCTTCAATCATTCTGGGCATAATCGTATTAATTCAGAACCCCAAAGGTGGTGGACTTACTGCAAATCTGGGTGGTTTTGGTAACCAGTTGATGGGTGTAAAGCGTACTACCGATATACTTGAAAAAGGAACATGGCTATTTGCTGGAATCATTGGTGTATTGTGCATATTGTCTTCTGTTTTCATTTCTGGTGCAGGTGGGGCTGGTAAGCACGACAAGCTGATCCAGGAAGCACCAGTGGGCGCGCCTTTGGCACCTCAGACTCAGCAGATGCCCGAAATGCCTTCTTCGCAGCAGTCTGTGCCCCTGAACTCTACGCCGGCACCGGCTCCTCAGCAATAGGAAGGGTCTCTGATTTCTCGCCGAATTCAATTTTAGCTTTTTTTGCCTTCGTTGCTCCATAGGTGAAGGGACGATGGTATTTGCAGTTTTCGTCACAAATATTTGGATAAAGGCAAAGGTTTTTACAATTTAGCATAAGAGTTGCTACAATCCCTTATTCAATCGACGCAGATGAAGAAGCCTAAATTTGACCCCCATGCGTAAAACAGTACTGATAATAGCGATTGTGCTTGCAGCCGGTGCAGTTTTTTTGTTGTACAATGTATTTGGGCCTGCCGTTCATAATCCCGAAAAAAGATTCCTGTATGTACCTACCGGTGCCAGTTACAACCAGTTGAAAGACAGCCTCCGTGAAGGGAATTTTTTGTCAGGGTTTTACTTTTTTGATAAGATTGCCGGATTTCAGGGGCTTTCTGAGAAGGTCAGGCCGGGAAGGTACAAAGTGGAACAGGGGATGAGTATTTTTTCTCTGGTGAAAAAGCTCAGAGATGGGGCACAGGACCCTGTGAATCTGGTGCTCACTAAGATTAGGACGCCTGAAGATCTTGCGAAAAGGATAGGGCGCCTATTCGAAATTGATTCCGCAAAGGCTATTCAGTTCCTGACAAATAACGATTCTTTACGTGCTTTTGGTGTGGATGCAAATACGGTGCTGACGGATGTGTTTCCGGATACCTATACGTATTTCTGGACGGCCGATATGTCTGCCATTATGGGTAAATTAAGCAGGCAGCGTGAGAAATTCTGGACTGACGAACGGAAAGAGAAAGCCGCACATCTGAAACTTACGCCCAATCAGGTTTATATCCTTGCAAGCATCGTAGAGGAAGAAACTAATAAAGCCGATGATAAAGGAAAGATTGCAAGTGTTTATATAAACAGATTAAGGAAAGGTATGCCTCTGGCTGCTGACCCTACTGTAAAATACGCTATGAAGGATTTTAGTCTCACCAGAATTTACTTTAAACATCTGGAGACAGTCTCCCCATATAACACATACAAAAACAAAGGGCTCCCCCCGGGACCTATTTGTACCCCTTCCATAAAAACAATAGATGCAGTGCTGGATGCACCGGAAACTGACTATTTGTTTTTTGTGGCAAAGCCTGATTTTAGCGGCCACTCCAATTTTGCCGCTACTTTTGCAGAACACCAGACTTTTGCTGCTGCCTACAGAAAAGCATTAGACAGCCTGATGAAGGCGAAACAACAGAAATAAACTTGACAGGATTTGGCGAGGCTACAGAAAAATAAAAAGTGGAAAGCCCCCCTTCTCTGGGTTATCAAAAGGAGTCGCCTGTGGAAGCCTCCCGGTTTTCAGGGGCTTACATTGCATGATGTTTCACGGTATATATTCAGACATTTTGATATCCCGCAGTTAACAGAAAAAGCAGCAGCTATCTCCTTTAATTTTATTATGGCGCTGCCACCTATATTTCTTTTTCTATTTACGCTGATTCCGAACCTCCCTTTTGTTTCAAAAAAAATTCTGAGTACCCAACTGCATAACCTGATCAGCGATATTATCCCCTCTCCTGAGTATAATACCACGTTGATATCATTTGTGGATAGTTTTATTTTCGGTTCACAGATCGGTATCCTGTCTTTTACTTTTATCCTTTCATTGTTTTTTGCAAGCAATGCAGTTATGGGGCTGATGCGTGCCTTTAATAAGAGCGATTATATCGGATTTGAAAAGCACAAGGGATTGAGACAACGCTGGATGGCATTGAAACTCACATTCATGCTGTTCGGATTATTGCTCGCCACGTTGCTACTTCTTTTCCTGCAGAGCAATATTCTTACATGGATGGGGATTGAAAACCGGCTTGTATCCGAGATTATCCTTTCAGGAAGATGGGTTTTCATTGCAGCGCTAATTTTCTTTTCGTATTCCTTTATTTACAGATATGCCCCCTCTACTACGAAGAGATGGAAATTCTTTAGTCCGGGAACCATTATTGCCACTATCCTGAGCATTGCAGTAACACTTGGATTCAGGTATTTTCTTGCCAATTTCGGCAGGTATAATATCTTATATGGTTCACTGGGTACTATCATGGTAGTGATGATAATGATTTACCTGAATTCTCTCGTGATTTTTACCGGTTTCATTATTAATCTGAGTATTCATACACTGATTACAAAAAAAGAAAGGCGCCGCCAGCGTTGAATATTATTCGTGTATCAGAGTTTCCTGCTCATTACATAATCATTCATGTAATATCCCTGGCCGATATCTATATCCTCCTCCCTCAAAACTGAGAATCCCAAATGCAGATAAATGTGGTAGGCAGGATTGTGCCTGTTTACATTCAATTGCAGTGTTTTACCACCTACAGTCATTACCATTTCTGTGACACGAGTCATCAGTGCCTGGCCGATTCCTTTTTTTTGCCATTCGGGTAATAGATAAAACTTGTGGAGATGAAATATTGTGGGATCTTCTGTATGAGGAGCAAAAGATGCAAATCCCACAGGTGCTTTGTCGGGAGGCTGGGCAAGGATAAAAGTATGCCCTTGTTCATTCATCTGCCTGCTGAGAGAAGTGGGGCTGTAAAACAAATTGAGCATATAGTCCATTTGCTCCCGGGAGAGTATCGTGCCATAGGCAACCGGCCAGGTAGCACAAGCTATATTTCGGATATCTTCCAGATCTGATGTAGTGGCCC
>JACFNA010000196.1 GCA_019455085.1 Chitinophagaceae bacterium | reverse complement strand
CCATGGATGAGTACACTCAAATCTGTATTAGCCACCTGAATGGCCACATCCAGTGCATAGTTAAGGCCGGGAGAATTACCTATAATCCCAAATCTGTTTTTTATCGCCTGCTTGTCCATAAACTCTTTTTGCTCCTTTTACAATCAAAAATAACCCCTGCTATTCTAAACTATTTTACCAATAAGTGTACCTGCGGTACAGTCTTCAATCCGCACATTCACATAATCTCCTTTTGAGGCATTTCCGGACATGGGAAATACAACCATTTTATTAGAATCGCACCTGCCGGCCCACTGATCGCTGCTTTTTCTTGACTCACCTTCGATAAGCACTTTAAGTGTGCGCCCCAATTCCTTTTGCATACTGAGCAGGGAATATTTTCTATGAAGTTCTACAATTTCCGCAAGCCTTCTCTTTTTTACTTCGAGTGGCACATCATCAGGGAATCTCCGTGCCGCAAGCGTACCGGGCCTCTCGCTATAGAAATACATATAAGCCAGGTCGTACTTACAATAGTCAAACATACTCAGCGTATCCTGATGGTCTTCTTCTGTTTCTGTGCAGAATCCCGAAATAGTATCTGTGGACAAACCACAATCTGGCAATATCTCACGAATCCTGTCCACCTTGGCCATATACCATTCACGTGTATAGGTACGGTTCATCAGTTGCAACATCCTTGTGCTACCGCTCTGCACTGGCAGATGTATATAGTTACAGATATTCTCATACTTCTTCATGGTAAACAAAACCTCATCGGTAATGTCTTTCGGATGTGAAGTAGAAAACCGCACTCTGAGCAGGGGTGATACTAATGCTACCTGCTCCAACAGGTTGGCAAATGACACAGTTTTGCCGGACTGTTCATCATACCACTGATAGCTATCCACATTTTGTCCAAGCAGTGTAACCTCCCGATAGCCTTCTTCAAACAAATCAGTGCATTCCCTGATAATGGAATGGACATCCCTGCTCCTTTCACGTCCGCGTGTAAATGGCACTACACAGAAGCTGCACATATTGTTACATCCACGCATGATACTCACAAACGCTGTTACGCCATTACTGTTCAGACGTATAGGAGCAATGTCTCCATAAGTCTCTTCACGGCTAAGGAGTACATCCACGCCTTTCTGTCCACTGTCGGCTTCCTTAATCAGCGCGGGCAGGCTTCTGTATGCATCAGGCCCCACAACAATATCCACAAGCTTTTCTTCTTCAAGAAATTTAGCTTTCAGCCTCTCAGCCATGCACCCCAGTACCCCTATCAATAGTCCGGGTTTGTTCTTTTTAAGTTTTCTGAATTCAGACAGTCGTTTCCTTACGGTTGCCTCAGCCTTTTCACGAACCGAGCATGTATTAATGAAAATAAGGTCGGCCTTCGTAAAATCATCGGTAATATCCATCCGCTCCTTACGGAGAATGGAAGCCACCACTTCACTATCTGCAAAATTCATTGCACATCCGTAGCTCTCGATAAAAAACAGCCTCTCAGCGGCAGGATTACGCTTTCCATCCGGCTTCAACGCTTCCCCCTGCCGTGCCTCATCATGTATTTTGGATGTCTGTACTTCAAACATTATCTGTAAAATTTTCAGGTGGACAAAGATAAATAATTTGTAAGAAGCAATTGTGTCAGTTTTGGGCTGCTTTTGGCTAAGATTTAACCCTTCTTTTCAATAAAATTATCTTCCCTATTACTGATACAAAACCCTATTGATAACAATCATTTCTAAAGATAACTATTGTCATAGTTCAGCGGCCCCACGGTGAGTACCTTGCATATCTAAAAAGTTAATAGTTGTGAGAAGAATACTGGTACCAACCGACTTTAGTCAGAATGCATCTAAAGCACTGGCATACGCAGCCGAACTGGCCAGTGCTTCCGGAGCTACTATCTACTTATTACATGTGATAGAACCTTCCCTGAATATGGCTACCATGCAGACAGACTCACTCAGCAGAAAGGTGATAGACCAAAGCTCGGAGAATCTGAAACTTGCTGTCCAGGCCGCAAGGAAAGTGTATCCCAAAACAACCATAATACCACACCTGGAAGGCGGAAAGGTCGTAGATGCTATCCTGGGATACGCTTCAAAAAAAAGAGCCGGGCTCATCATCATGGGAACCAAAGGAGCCGGAGGCCTGAAGAAATTCTTCCTGGGCACAGTAGCGGCCAATACGGTTGAGCGTGCCCGGATACCGGTGCTTACGATTCCGGCATCATACGAAGTCAGCAAACCCGGAGTAGTCCTTTTTGCAACGAACCAATTCGAAAAGAGCAAACGACTATTGAACAGGCTGATGGCGATTCCCCTACTGTTTAAAGCAAAAGTGCATGTAGTGGCTTACAAAGAAAAAGGAATCCCCGAAGCGGCAGATTACCTGTACAACGAGGAACAAATCAAAAACTACCTGAAGTTCCTTAAAGAGAATTACCCCTCTGTTTCATTTAAGGGCTCACTGCTGGAGGGCGCATCCTTCGGAAAAAATATCGAAGAGTATTGTGACAAAAACGGATGCGACATCATAGCAATGGTTCCTTACCCGAAATCACTTTACGAGAAGATCTTCCGGCGAAGTGAGACGAAGAGGTTGATCTTTCATTCTACCAAACCGGTGATGGCGCTTCCTGCCATTCCATTAGCATTTAACCCTTAAAATTTTTAAAATAGCACAACGATGAAAAAAATTTTAGTACCGACCGACTTTTCAGAGACCGCAAACAGCGCACTGAATTTTGCAATACAGACATCAAAGGTTTTTTCTGCCAGGATTACGTTGCTTCATTCCTACGAAGTGAGCAGCAGTTTTTCATCCGATTATTATGGCGCCAATAAGGAATTCAACCTGCTCATGCTGAGTGATATTGAAAAGAAACTGGATAATGAGAGAAAGAAAATTAAAGCACAGTACAATATAGAGGTGGATACAGCTATATCTACTTATCCGCTTGTGGAGGCCATCGCCAAAGTAGCTGAGGAAAAATCCATTGACCTGATAGTAATGGGTACACTTGGAGAAAGTGGTATCGCGGAGAAGATATGGGGCAGCAGAACCTCATCCGTCATCGGATCCACCAAAGTGCCGGTAATGGTGATACCGCACGATTACAAGTGGAAGAAACCTTCCAAAATACTGTTTGCCACAAATCAGTTCCGCAAAGAACCTAAAGCGCTCAATTATATTTTTGAACTCGCCGGCCTCTATATGGCCAGCGTGAGGGTGAGTGTCTTCACAGATTCTGACGATCAGACAGCACAGACTTATCTGGAAAACAAACGAAACATTGCAGAATACGAGGATTTTCTTAAGAGTAATTTCTATGAGAAAACACTCACATCTGCTCACCTCACCGGAGCAGACTTTGAGGCTACTATTCAGGAATATATCAAAGAGAACGACTTTGACGTATTGGTAATGGTTACACAGCAGGCAGGATTCTGGAGAAGATTGTTCAATCCGAGCCTCACCAGAAAGATGAGCTATAATACCGAGATACCGCTGTTAGCGATTCCGGCAGAATAAATTCATGATTCTTAACATTTCAAAACCCATTGTTATGGCACATACAGAACCCGTTTCGAGCATCATGACCAGTAGTGTGGTGTTCGCAAATAAGAGCGATAGCCTCCGAAAGGTAACTTCCATTATGAAGGAACACAATGTGCGGCATCTTCCCGTAGTGGCAGACGACAGCCTTGCCGGTATTGTGAGCAAATCGGATATACTAAGGCTTAGTTTCGGCGATGTATATGAGGATCAGAGCGAAATTGATGAAACCATCTTTGATATGCTCACACTTGAGCAGGTAATGGTATCAAACCCAACCACGGTAAATGCTGACGACTCAATCGCCGATGCTGCCAGAATTTTATCCAGAGCAGAATTTCATGCACTTCCCGTGATGAAGGGCAATCAGGTAGTGGGTATTGTGTCGACAACTGATCTGATTAAATATCTGCTTGGTGAAGCAGGTAATTAATCAGATGAGAAAACCATAACACCCTATGCCTTTGCAATGGGAGGCAGATCCGCATATTCAAAGGCGGCACGGGGCTCCGGCAATTCTCTGAAATTTGCCGGTATAGTATGATACTCAAAAAGGGCTTCAGGATATTGGTATCTCACAATTTCCTGAAGCCTTTTTTCATCGAGACTTCCTAACAACCACTCAAAAGCATGTGCGTCGTCAAGAAGTAGTGGCATTCTTCTTTTACTATTATGAATCTGAGCCATCAGGCTATTGGCAGCAGTGGTTACTATGGCAAAGGATTCCACATATTCACCGGTATTTCTATCGGTCCAGGGCTGCCATACGCCGGCCATAAAGAAGTAAGGCCTCTCTTTCAATGAAATAAAATAGGGATATTTTTTAGCAGTTTTCAGAGGCTGCCCGGTTTTCTTGTTTACAGGATACACATGCCTCCATTCATAAAAACCGGTGGACACTATAAGGCATCTCCTTGTGAGTGCGGCGTCTCTGAATATTTTACCAGGCATCAATATTTCCTCCCCCACAGCATTCAGCATCACCATCGGTGGTTTGAATTTTCCGCTTTTATCCCTGTAACCCGTTCTCATTTTCGCTACCTCTTCCCTAGTTGCCAGATATTGCGGTATGAAGCCCCACTCCATCATAGCAATTTCAAACCCCTCTTCATTCACTTTCCGTTTCAGTACGATACTCTCACCATAATCAAATCCTGAAATCAGCGGCCTGTCCATGTTTTCAGACAGGTTCAGTTTAGCCTCAAACTGCTTAAGCCGTATTTCCTGTTGCCCCTGTAGCGCCTGTCCATTATAATAGCACATCTGAAAAATGTTTTCTGTCAATATTCCTGTTGATAACCATGCTGGTCACACGTAATATATTCTCCCTGTCTGCAGGCAATTAGTTCTTATTAAAAAAACTTCTTCCGGGGATTGCTTCGATCAGTTCTCTGGTATATGGTTCCCGGGGATTAAAAAATACCTGATTGGCTGTGCCGGATTCCACAATCTTTCCTTTTCGCATTACGAGTATTCTGTCACTGATATAATGCACTATAGAAAGATCATGAGATATGAATATACTTGTGAACCCAAACTCTTCTTTCAGTTCTGAAAGCAAGTTCAATACCTGCGCCTGCACACTTACGTCTAAAGCAGACACGCTTTCATCACACACAATAAAGTCAGGATTAAGTGTCAACGCTCTCGCAATACAGATACGCTGGCGCTGCCCTCCGCTGAATTCATGCGGATATCTGTTATAAAAATCTCCCCGGAGGCCTACTCTTTCGAGCAGGTGAATAGCCCTGTCTTTTCTTTCTCTTTCACTCGCTCCCAAATGATGAATAGTCAGGGGTTCTCTGATAGCCTCTCCGATAGTGATTCTTGGATTCAGGCTGCCGTATGGATCCTGGAAAATTATCTGTATATCCTTCCGAAGCGATCGCATTTTCTCTTCAGAAAGTGTATCAAGCGATTTCCCTCCAAACTTCACATAACCTTCGTCGGGCTTTATCAATCTGAGCAGCGCCCTGCCTGTAGTTGTTTTGCCACACCCGCTCTCCCCTACAAGCCCTATCGTTTCACCCCTTTTAATATCAAAAGATATGTGGTCCACAGCAGTGTATT
>JACFNA010000195.1 GCA_019455085.1 Chitinophagaceae bacterium | reverse complement strand
TCAACAAAGGCAGAGGATATGTGCCGGCTGAAGAAGCAAAAGAGAAGAGTAACCATTTCGGTTATATTCCCGTGGACGCAATCTATACGCCGATTAAGAATGTAAAGTATAGTATTGAAAATACCAGGGTGGAACAGCGGACAGACTTTGAAAAGCTGGTTATGGAAGTAGTGACTGATGGTACCATTCACCCGGAAGAAGCTGTGAAGCAGGCGTCAAGAATCCTGATCCAGCACCTGATGATTATCACAGACGAGAATATCACCTTTGATAACAAAGAAGAGGAGAAGGAAGACCTGGTAGATGAACAAACGCTGCAATTGAGAAAGGTATTGAAGACTCCTCTGGAAGACTTAGACCTCTCCGTAAGAGCATTCAACTGCCTGAAAGCCGCTAAGATCAACTCCCTGAGCGAACTGGTACAATATGAGCAGGAAGACCTGATGAAATTCAGAAATTTTGGCCAGAAGTCACTGAGCGAAATAGAACAAGTACTCCAGGACAGAGGCTTGAACTTCGGAATGGATTTGACCAAGCTGAAATTAGATGACGAATAATTTTTAAAGAATATAAAAAGATAATAGTATGCGCCACGGTGATAAAATCAATAATCTGAGCAGAACTGCCAGCCATAGAAAAGTATTGCTGAGCGGCCTGGCCTGTCAGCTTATTGAGCATAAAAAAATAGTGACCACATTAGCTAAAGCTAAAGCCCTGAGGCCATTCGTAGAGCCCCTGATCACCAAGTCAAAAGAAAATACCACTCACCAACGCCGTATGGTATTTAGCTATCTGGGCAAGAAAGAAGCTGTCATGGAGTTATTTGACAACGTGAGCCCTAAGGTGGGAGGCAGAGCAGGTGGATACACCCGCATCATTAAGCTGGGTAAAAGAGTTGGTGATAATGCAGAATTAGCATTGATCGAACTCGTAGATTTTAATGATATCTATGGTAAGGGTGTGGGAGAAACAGCGGCTAAGAAGACCAGGACAAGAAGAGGTGGAGGTAAAAAGGCAGCAGTTGCTGAGGAAAAGGCTGAAGAGGTAAAGAGTGAACCGGCTGCTGAGGAAGCACCTAAAGAAGATGCGGCAGAAGCATAGGTAATCAGACTAATTAAATAATTTTAAAAACTTCGAATATATATGTTCGGAGTTTTTTTTATTCGAGCTGTTTTGAGTGCTTTATGGGAGGCTTTTGTTGAGCAATTGTATTTGAACTTCTTTTAATTCTGGTATGAAAAGTGGTGACTACACACTGATTATTTAGCTCAGGGTTGTAACCATACCTGGTGAAATCGGGCCATGGATGGGGCATTATCCTAATCCTGCAAAAGAATTAATTCTTAATCGACATCAGGACAGCATACCGATCAGGGATAGTTGCATAAACGTATGTGTATCCTGGAAAGTAACCAGTGCGATATTCACTAACCAGGCCAAAATTCATCTGCCGCTTCCCGGCGCTATTTTTTGGTAATTAATGAAGATGTCAAAATTAGACTAAGCAAACTGCTCTGAAACCATACCGGATAGGAATACAGGAGGTTTATTTCTTAATTGGTAGTTGCCCGATAGGGAGAGCAGGCGCAGTATGTCCCTGAAATCCCGTCATCGTCCGGGCGGCAACCAGCGAGTTCCAGATAGCCTCAGAGGTAGCCTCGATGGCAGCCATAAAGAGTGGTGACGTTTCATCATTTAGCAGCAGCTCTTGCGTGGTCATTGTCGCCTTACCCGAATAGGGCACCCTTAATCCTGTTGCAGTGGAGAAAGCGATCACATAGTCGCCACTTCCGTTTGATGCGATTCCGCCTGTATTACCTATTCCCATAAATGCTCTTTTAGCAAGGCGCATCAGATTGCGGTGATCCAGAGGCGCATTCGTTGCTACCACTACCATACACGATCCATCTACGTTGTTGAGCAATTGGTTACTGAAGCTGAACTTCTGTAAATATTTTCCGGCAGGGAAACCGTCAATATTTAATACCCCCCCAAAGTTAGATTGCACCAGTACCCCTACCGTATATCCACCCAGTGATGAGGGAAGTACGCGTGAGGAAGTGCCAATTCCTCCTTTAAAACCAAAGCATACCGTTCCGGTGCCGGCGCCTACATTTCCTTCGGCTACCTTGCCTGTAGCGGCAGTATTAATAGCCTGAAGTACATCGTCCGTGGTTACGTGCATGCCTCTGATGTCATTCAGAAAACCATCGTTGGTTTCTCCAATTACTGCATTCACCGATTGCACTTTTTCGTTTCCTTTTTGTCTGAGGGTGTATTCTATTACAGCCCGCATGGCAGTAGAAACGCTTAGGGTATTAGTGAGCACAATGGGAGTCTCCAGATTACCCAGTTCGTTTACCTGTGTGATACCGGCGAGCTTGCCAAAGCCATTTCCGACATAAATAGCTGCAGGTACCTTCTGCTGAAAAATATTTCCTTCATAGGGTAGGATAGCAGTAACGCCGGTACGCACGGAGTCGCCCTTTATGAGTGTGGTATGACCCACCTTCACACCGGGCACATCTGTAATACTATTGAAGGAACCGGGAGGCAATACTCCGGGGGTAATGCCATAATCACGGAGTCTTTGCTGAGATTGGGCTTGTAATGTCATACCTGAGAATATAAGAAATAGAGGGAGTAGAGGCAGGATTTTCATATTGAAGATTATTGACAATGATACTTTTTTTGGGCCAAAAACATACAGTGAAAGATTGAAAAAATAATAAGCGTCCACATTCACATAAAGTATAAATTTGCTCAATTTATCAAAAAAATTCTTGTGACGGGAAATGAATAATACCTACCACGATCTCGTAGATCAGACCTTCAACTTTCCACAGGAAGATATACACCTGAAAAATGGATATCTGCAATTTAATGAGGTAGATGTAAAAGGCTTAATTGACAAATACGGCACTCCGTTGAAGTTCACCTATCTGCCTAAAATCGGTATGCAGATTAATAAAGCCAAAGACATGTTTGCCAGGGCTTTTAAGAAGCACAAGTATGAAGGCGAATATCATTATTGTTATTGCACCAAGAGTTCGCACTTCTCATTTATTGTGGAGGAGGCGCTGAAACATGATATTCATCTGGAGACATCTTATGCCTATGATATAGACATTATCCACAGCCTGTATAAGAAGAAAAAAATCACTAAAGATACTTACGTGATTTGTAATGGATTTAAAGAGAAAAGTTACACAAAGGCTGTTGCCAGGCTGATCAATTCAGGTTTCAGAAATGTGATTCCTGTTTTGGATAATAAGGACGAACTTAAGGCATACAGGAGGTCGGTAAGGTCACCCTTTAAGATCGGAATCAGGGTAGCAGCGGAAGAGGAACCTTCGTTCCCTTTCTATACTTCGAGGCTTGGTATCAGGAGCAGGGATATTCTTGAATTTTATGTGGATGAGATTGAAGGAAATGAAGACCGGTTCCAGTTAAAGATGCTCCATATTTTTCTAAATAAGGGAATCAAAGATGATATTTATTACTGGAGCGAATTGAATAAGGTGATCAACTTGTATTGCCAGTTGCGCAAGATATGTCCTGAACTCGATTCTATTAACATAGGAGGTGGATTCCCGATAAAGCACTCACTCGGATTCGATTATGATTATCAGTTTATGATCAATGAGATTGTGAGGAATATTAAATCGGCCTGTAAGAAGAGTAAAGTACCTATGCCGAATATATTTACTGAGTTTGGCAGTTTCACAGTCGGCGAAAGCATGGCAAATATCTATAGTGTGATTGGCCAGAAGATGCAAAACGATCAGGAGACCTGGTATATGATTGACTCTTCCTTTATTACCACACTACCTGATACCTGGGGTATAGGTGAAAAATTTCTGATGCTGCCGATTAATAAGTGGGATGTAGAATATCAGAAGGTGAAACTGGGAGGAATGACCTGCGACAGTAATGATTATTATGATAGCGAGGAGCATATCAATGAAGTGTTCTTACCCAAGATTGAAAATGGAGAGCCCCTTTATGTAGGCTTCTTCCATACGGGAGCTTATCAGGATCAGATCAGCGGATATGGTGGAATCAAGCATTGTCTGATTCCCTCGCCACAGCATATCATTATCGACAGAGATAAGAATGGCAAACTGGTTGAACGTGTATATGCCAAACAGCAATCGGCACAGTCCATGCTTAAAATCCTCGGGTACAAATAGCCAGAAGAGGTGATGCACCTTCGGTGATTAACCAAAGTGAATCGTCTTATTAATTTTTCCAGATGTCTGTAATCGCATCTGCCTTTGCATTGCCCGAAGCAGGAAGCCGGCACAGTGCTTCTATGGTTCGCAGCACATTGTAGTGGTCTATACGCTGGGTATATCGTCCAGGTTTTACCATAGGCCCCACAAAGAAGGTCGGAATATGATTTGGTGCCTTGAAGTCATCCTCATCAAAAGTGAAGATCAGCAGGCTGTTATTTTTCTTTGCCCATTCCACATACTTCGATAAGTTTTGTTTTAACCATTGGTCCCCTCTGCGGATAGCTTCTCCATCGCCGGATGAGCCTATGTTGTGCATATCATGATCCATGTCCGGAATTACAAAGCAGACGGTAGGTAACTTTGAAAAGTCTGTGGGGAACTCCGTCATGGGTTTACTGACTGAAACGGGAAGCTGATTAGTTTTGGTGCCAATCCAGTTGACCCACGGGCAGTGTTTGCGGCCATACAGATATGATTTTGTAATAGTACTTTTCTGGTAATAACATCCTGTGAAATCACCGGTGGGCATGGTCTGTGCAAAACCTCCAAAGCTATGCCCTGCCTTGATAAGGTAAGCACCCAGATTTGCCGAAGTGAAGGTGACATTCTTAAGGCATTTGTCGTCTTTCACCCCCTGGGTATTTCCTGAAAACAATGCAATGTAATTAGGCTGGCTGGGATGCTGAACCCCATGTGCATCGGTAAATAAAGCGCTTTCTTTTGCAAGTTCATTAATGTAAGGCGCGTATTTTGATCCTATAATTTGATCAAAACTGTGGTTTTCTTCCATTACAATAATGATATGGCTTGGCCTGGGAAGTACGGTGGTGGCGGGTTTGGAAGGTGGAAGAAGGAATAGCGAGGCAAAGACGCAGGCGAATAAAAGTTTCATAAATGAAAAGTTTGTTTCTTAGTTCCTTATGTGTTGCGAATTGAAGATGATTACGTCAGACAAATCTCTTGCCAAATGTGAATAGACTGCCTGGTACCCGCCGAAGCAGAGGCAATCTTTATTTCACAATCAGGAGTTTGTGCCCGGGTGAGGTGGTGGCAAAAAAAATCCTGCAGCGGATTCACACTGCAGGACTAACCTTAAACATTCTATTGAAACCTTTATTTTACTGCTATTTCTTTAGGTGTCACCTTCACTTCCTCTTTCCTGGGGAGCAAAAGCGTGAGAATCCCATTTTCATATTTTGCATGGATATCATCACTATTGATTTTTTCATCAATCGTAAAGGTTCTTTTAAAAGGACGAATTGTAAACTCTTTTTTCAGAGATTTCTTTTCTTCATTCGCCTCGTCTTTGTGCTCGTATGACACAGTTAATAATTGTTTATCCAGCGAGATTTTGAAATCGTCTGTCTGCCTTCCCGGTACCATCAACTCTACTTCGAACCGATCAGTGAGTTCGGTGATATTTGCCGGAGGAAAAAAGTTATTTTCAATTGTTGCAGTAT
>JACFNA010000194.1 GCA_019455085.1 Chitinophagaceae bacterium | reverse complement strand
ATCTGTGCGTGGCACTGGGAAGACTATTACCCCATCTGGCAGACAGGATTTCAGCGTCTTCTGTCAGAGTGCCTGTGCCAAACGGAGCTTATGCAAACTTTTTTGTTCAGCTGAAGTCACCCGTGAGTATTGACGAGGTAAAGCGGCTCTTTAAAACGAGTGCTGAAACGGAATACAAAGGGATTCTTCAATACACCGAGGAGCCGCTGGTGTCGCTTGATATCAAAGGCAACACACATTCCTGCATCATCGATGGGACAGAAATAAATGTAGTGGGGAAAATGGTGAGAGTGAGTGCGTGGTTCGATAACGAATACGGCTTCACCTCAAGAATGATAGACTGGCTTGGCTATTGGGAAGGAAAATAAAAGCCTCATATCCTAAAAATCATTCAGGATACGGTCTCCAAAATTGTCTTTAAAAATTTTCTGCGACCGCGGATCCAATAGCATTTCGAGATGCCCCTCATGATGGAGATCGGTACCTACCAGATCTACCAGGCCCTGCCTGACCAGATATTTTGCAGCATTGCGCACCTGCCTGCCATATTGGCCTGTGAGCGAGAGTAAGTTAATCTGCAAAAGAAAACCCAGATCTTTCATCCGGGAATACATTTCAGGCTTCCTGTGAAAATAGGCATATCGTTCCGGGTGTGCTAATATCGGTTGATAATTCAGGTTATGAATTTCGAAGGTTATTTCCTCAAGTTTAAATGGAGGAATGCTGAATGGGAATTCTGTGAGCAGGTAGCTGCCGTTCAGAGTGAGAAGTGGGGTTCCTGAACGAAGCAAATCCATAAAATAATCATCGAGCATATATTCAGCAGCAGCGGATATTTTAACGTCGAGCCCCTCTTTATGTATGGCATTGCGAAGCCTGTAAAGTGCATCGTTGATAGTTTGTTCATTGTTTCTGAACATATCTCCGAAGATGTGCGGGGTACAGATAAATTCCCTTAGTCCCGCGTCCGAAAGTCGACGGATAAAATCTATAGAGGTCTCTACATCCGGTGAGCCATCATCAATACCCGGTAGCAGGTGCGAGTGCATATCTTTCTTCATCTGCGTGAAGAAAGGAATCTCTGAATAACTTTTCTTACGTAAGAACTTCCACATTTTCTAACCGTCGGCTACCTTGTTCCAATTCAAGATATTTTATAGCAGGTTTTCTGGTAAGGGTCCTGCTGGCCTGTGCCAACAAAGAATTCTTGTATTGATGGAGTTTGCTAAGGGGTTTTAAGATGCTTACAATAAAAGCAAAGGGAATTTTGTTTTTCTTCATCGCGAGATAGTCGCGCCGGTTAGCTCTCAGTCTCCTCTTCAGATTGCCATTGCTCAGTCCGCCTGTATGCATATTCACCAGAATCTCTTCCAGGTAGGTTGCAGAGCATTTGTGTTTAAAGAGATACCTGGCCATAAATTCGTAATCAGCAGCAGTATAGAAATGGTTTTCGTAGTAACCATACTTCATGATCAGGTCCCTGCGGATATAAAATGTAGGATGAGCAGGCATCCATCCCCAAAGAAAATGGGCGCGCTTATAAGGCTTGCTTTTCCTATACCTTACGATCTTATCAGGTGTAGCCGCATCCGTGTACACCAAATCACCATACACTGCATCTGTCCCATGCTCCTTAAAGCATCTTACGATTTTTTCTACCGCATCATTGCCCGCAAATACATCATCACTATTCAGGATTCCGACGATATCACCACTGGCTAATTTCAGTCCCTTATTGATGGCATCGTACATGCCGCGATCAGGTTCACTGATGAAATGGGAAATGAAATCAAGATTTTTGTTGATGATGGATATAGTGGCATCGCTTGATCTACCATCCACAAGAATATATTCTATATCCTGATATGTCTGGTTTCTGACAGATTGAATACAATCCGGCAGTGTTTTCTCAGAATTGAGACACACGGTTATAATAGATACTTTCATGGGGTATAACGTATGGTAAAGTAAAGCTATTTCTTATTAAAATGCCAATTTATTTTTAACAAATACCCAAAGCGGTGAGTGCATTTTCCTTTTTGCTAAGCCAGGCTTCCAGTTTTTTCCTGCTCAGTACACAATTTTCCATAACCAGCATGTCCATTTTTGTCCGAAGAAAACAATTTAAAGCCTCCTCCGGAGCGTTCACAATCGGTTCGTTTTCATTAAACGATGTATTTAGCAGGATGGGGATTCCTGTCTTCCTGCGAAAAGCATCTATCAGGTTATAGTAGCGTGGTGTGCAATCTTTATCGACGGTCTGCAGTCTGCCGGTGCCATCGATGTGGGTTACGGCAGGAATCAGGTTTCTTTTATCTGGCCTTATCACCAGGACTTTCTCCATGAAAGGCACATCTTCTGCATTTTCAAAAAATTCATTTGCATACTCTTTCAAGATGGATGGTGCAAAAGGCCTGAAATTTTCACGGCGTTTTATTTTCTCATTAAGAATCTTTTTTGCATCATGCCTTCTGGGATCTGCAAGGATCGACCTTCCTCCCAGCGCCCGGGGGCCAAACTCACTCCGTCCACAGAACCACCCTACTACCCCTCCATTAATCAGTTGGTCTGTTACAGTATTGAATAGTTCTTCATCTGCCAACTCTTCGTAAAAGAATCCTTTATCATTCAGGAAAGTCTTTATTTCTTCGTTTGTAAATCTGCTACCCAGGTAAGCATGCCTGGTGGGAAATGTGGGTGAAGCGGGATTCAACCTGAAATAATGATGAAGCGCTGCTCCCATAGATATGCCGGCATCGTGTCCTGCCGAAGGGATATATACATTTTTGAACGGGGTATTCGCCCTTATCTTTCCGTTAGCTACACTGTTCTGAGCTACACCACCTGCTATACAAACATTTTCACTTCCGGTTTTCTTATGCAGGTGGCGAAGCATGTGAAATATCACGTCCTCCGTTACTGCCTGTACCGATGCGGCCATATCCTTATGGCTCTGAAGAAGAGGATCGTTTGCAGATCGCAATGGCCCGAATTCTCTTTCCAGTTTCGCGCTGTATAGTGGTTGCACTCTTGGAATATGTTGTTCATCGTAGGAGATAATTCCTTCCGTTCCTTTTCTGAAATATTTTAGATTCAATCTGAACGCTCCATCAGAAGTCAGGTGAACCAACCTGGCTACTTCCTCCTTAAACACGGGGCGGCCATAAGGCGCCATGCCCATTACTTTATATTCATCTCCATAGTTGGGGAAACCAAGCAATTGGGTAAATGCAGTATAGAACAATCCGAGTGAGTGTGGAAAATTGATGGATCCGGTAACCTCTATCCTGTTATTTGAGGCATATCCCATCATTGTGGTACTGAAATCTCCTGAGCCGTCCACTGACAGGCATGCCGACTCTTTAAATGGAGATGTGTAAAAAGCAGAAGCCAGATGGCTTCGATGATGCTCTACATGAACCACTTTTCCACTGAAACGGTTTTCTGATAAGCCTGACAGTTTTGCTAATACAGATGAAAGGTTTTGAACCTTACGACTGTTTTGAAGTCGCGACTTTAACGCATTCCAACTGCCTGCCGGATGCTTTGCGAGATAAAGCAGTTTGTGTAAGAACTTCGCTCCCGGATCGCGGCCGATCACGAAAAAGTTGATATCGTTGTAGGTAAGACCTGCTTCCTTCAGACAGAACTCAATAGCTTTTGCCGGAAATCCTGCCCAGTGTTTCACACGCGTGAAACGCTCCTCCTCAATAGCCACTATCACTTTGCCGTCAATGATAAGTGCTGCTGAAGCGTCTGCATGCCAGGCATTGATTCCTATAATCTTCATCGGGTCTTTCTTTTACTTTGGGGTTACCGGATTAATTATTGCAGCTGCTTTTTTGTTTTTCTCGCTTCTGTCGTACCAGATAATCATCAAAAATATCAACAGATAAGCGACGATGTTGAACCATGTGTGGTGATCAAGTCCGAGTGGCATCGGCCACCCCTTGTTGATTGCCACGAGGAAGAGCATAATTCTGATCATGTTGATGAACCACAGTGCCAGAACGCCTCCCACAATCCACAATATTTTTTTCCGGAGTGTGCCTTTGTTAGCTGCCACAAAGGCTATCCAGAAACTATATACACCATACCCTACACACGAATAAGCCACAATCACTCCACGTCCGCCATTTATTCTTAGAAGAAAACCCGGCTCCTCATGTGTGGCTATGCCGAATAATCCTAAAATGAAGGCCGGCACCCGAATCAGCGATAATTTAATCCAGCTGACGTAGTCGAGATACTTCTCCACAAACGGGATATGCATCTTCCCTCCCGGGGCTGAAAAGGCTATCATTGCCTGTGTACCAAAATAGAGCACACAGAAAATTCCAAGAAACTTAAGAATGTAATTGAATGGTATTTTCGTTTTCATTAGGGGGATGCTGCAAATATAAAAGTTTACTATGTTATCTCCCCTGTTTCAGGGAATTTTAGGTAAAGCTAATTGTCATATGAGATTCCCTTTTAATGATTCTATAAACACCATGTCACCAACTCTCATTTCAATTAACGTCAAACATGGTTTTATATTTTGCAAGAATTTCGCCGGAATCATAATTCTTTAAAGCAAAATTATAAGCACCATTGCAGAATGTGTTGTACTCTTCGCCGGTCATTCTGAGGAATGATTCTATTGCTTCGATGATTTCTCCCTCCCGTTCGGGATGAATATTGATACCTGACTGATAATCAATAAGTCGTTTCCATGGTGTGTTATGGCTGGTAATCACCGGCCTGCCGGCTGAGAGAGCCTCAAAGAGGGCATGTCCGAAGTTTTCGCTCTCACTGGGGAGGATGAATACGTGATGCTCCTGTAGTACATCCTTGATTTTTGCCGGATCCAATCCGCCATGGAAGGTCACCGTGACGTTATCGGGTAATTCTTCGGCTGCCTCCCGGCATTGCTCTGCATAGGCGGCATCTTTGACCGATCCGTAGATATTATAGGTGATGGTAGAAGTGATGTTGCGCAGGGCGTGAAGCACCAGTAGGTAGTTTTTCATCGGACTGATCAGCCCGATAGACATCATTTTCAGAGAGGCCGTCTCTTTGGCCGGAGAATGGATTTTACCTATGAAAGAAGGAAGGTTTCCGGCCACATAGATTTTTGCGTCTTTACCGAAGTGATGCCTGATGAATGAGGCCTCTTCTTCGTCCGTCGCGTGGAAAGCTACCCTCTTAGGGAAGCCCATGAGTTTAAAGACTTTTATGAAGATTTTCTTCTTGAGAGATTTCTGTCCGAGTGCCCCCGGATGTAGCATACCTCTGACGGAAACGATCTTCCTCGGCACCTTAGAATAAATAAGCGGTACTAAGTTGTAATATAATGAGTATAAACCTGTTGTAAAGAGAACATCAGGCTGTATTTTTTCAGTTTGCCGGATGAATTCGTCAATAGCATTGCCCTTTGATGCATACCAGATTTGCGTATTTTCATTGAAGCGCGTCCACTGCCCTGGGGTGATATTTTCAAGCGGTGTTTTGTTGATATCCGTACTTCCGGTAAAGATATAGAACTCAGCATCCTTGAAATGCTCCACTAAGTTCGCTATCGAACGGATCGGCCCTCCCGCTCTGTAAGCAGGCAAAAACCAGGGGATAGTTATGAGGATTTTCTTTTTGATGGAGTTTAAATTTGGTTTTCGGGTTCGGGATTCAAGGTTGGTGGTTCGTGGGTAAGAATAAGGCCGCCCCTA
>JACFNA010000193.1:4957-5745 GCA_019455085.1 Chitinophagaceae bacterium | reverse complement strand
AGCATGTCGCCTTTTCCTATTAATTGCTCTGCACCTCCGGTATCGAGAATCGTTCTGCTGTCTATCTTACTGCTTACTTTGAAAGCAATTCTCGCAGGGAAGTTGGCCTTAATCACACCTGTAATAATATTTACCGAGGGCCTCTGTGTAGCAATTATAAGATGAATACCCACTGCACGGGCTAACTGAGCCAGGCGAGCGATAGGCATTTCGACCTCTTTTCCGGCAGTCATAATCAGGTCTGCAAACTCATCGATAACCAATACAATGAACGGCATGTATTTATGACCTTTCTCCGGATTGAGCCGCCTTGATACAAACTTCTGATTGTACTCTTTAATATTCCGTGTTCCTGCCTCTTTCATCAGATCATAACGGATATCCATCAACGTACAAAGCGCATTCAGCGTATATATTACCTTTTTTGTATCAGTGATAATCGCATCTTCCTCACCGGGCAGTTTTGCAAGAAAATGCTTCTCAATTTTGGTATAGATACTGAGTTCCACTTTCTTAGGGTCTATCAGTACAAACTTAATCTGTGAAGGATGCTTTTTATAAAGAAGAGAAACCAATATGGCATTCACCCCTACAGACTTACCCTGTCCGGTGGCTCCGGCCATCAGCAGGTGCGGCATGGAAGTAAGGTCAACTATAAAGTTCTCATTATCTATTTTCTTTCCCAGCGCGATGGGAAGTTGAAAATTACTGTTTCTGAATTTATCTGACCCCAGCAGAGCCTTCATGCTTACTATCGTCTTCTTCAGATTAGGTACTTCGATACCAAT
>JACFNA010000193.1:0-4947 GCA_019455085.1 Chitinophagaceae bacterium | reverse complement strand
ATGGTTCCTTTGCCCGGGATCGGCGCAATGATACGAATACCAAGTGCGGCGAGGCTTAGTGCAATATCATCTTCAAGATTCTTTATCCGGGAAATGCGCACTCCGGGATCCGGAATAATTTCATAAAGGGTAACCGTAGGGCCTACCGTAGCATAAATCTTCTGAATTCCTATGTCATAATTGCGCAGTGTCTCCTCAATCTTAATTTTATTGTCTTCCAGCTCGGAGGCATCCTGCACTATCTTGTCGCTTCCATGCGTTTCAAGTAAATCAAGTGTCGGGTATTTATAGTTGGGCAGGTCTATGACAGGATCGTATGGAGCCTGTGTAATCTTACGCTCACTGCTATCTTTTCCGGAAGGCTCAGTTTCCATGCCTGCCTTATTCAGCGCTTCTGCATTTTTCACTTCAAGTGTCAGACCGGTTCCTGAAGATATCTCTTTGGGAAAAGGAACAAAGGGTTTCTCCGGCGCAGCAGGTTTAGGTTTGGGTGCTATATCCTTTTCTTTAAGAAGCATCGGCTGCTGATCCTTTTCTTCTTTCAGGCTGATATTGGTAAGAGGCTTAATCTCCCCTTCACTTTCTTCTTCAGTCTCCTGCTCCACCTCGTCCTCATCCCCAGTTTCAGTTGATTTTTTCAGTTTGAATGCCGGATTAAACCTCCAAATCACATAACTAAGAAAACATACCAGGATAAGCAATGCAGTTCCCAGATAACCTATCGTATGCTGCAACCACTCATTAATACCATCGCCGGCCCTGCCCCCCCAGAAGAACGCCACACCCTCATCAGCAGGCACTTCCACTCTGCATACCTTATGAGTAAGAAAACTGGCAGCTACAGAAAATACCAGAATCCCTACAACCACATACCTCAAATTCCGGGCGATTGAAAAATAGCTTCTCCCCTTGATCAGATTAATACCCAAAACAAAAAATACAAGACAGAACAAATAGGAGGCTATGCCAAACCCCCCCCTGAAAAACAAATCAGATAAATAAGCGCCTGCAGTGCCGAGCCAGTTTGCTACAGGTTGATCACCGGATGACCACAACACTGAAACACCTTTTTGTACCAGGGAAAAATCCTGTTTCCATGTAAATAAATAGGAAGTAAAAGAGAAGAAAAGTACCACCCCCGTCAGGAGTAATATCACTCCTGCAATTTTATGAGAGCGCTCATCTTTTGCAAGTTCCTTCAGCTTCAGTTTTTCAACCTTATCTTCCTTAAACCCTGATGAGCTCTTCGTCTTCTTCTTTGTCGGTTTTCTCTTGGTTGCCATTATATGCAAATATAATTCTTAGCCGGCTTATCCATTCTGTCGTATTGTTTTGATTGAAGTGTCTGTCCGGCTACTTTTTTACCTTCCCTTTTGCAATTGCTGAAAACAATAATATCCAGGCAGCTATCAGGCACACTCCACCCAAAGGAGTTATCGGCCCTATCCACGACATACCTTCAACTCCCTGAACCTTAAATAAGGTAATGAGATACAAAGAACCTGAAAACAATAAAATACCCAAAAGAAAAAATCTACCTGCCCATTTCAATAGTCTTTCATTACCATATCCGAATGAAAGTGCAGTAGCCAACAACGCAAACACATGGTAGAACTGGTATCTGACTCCGGTCTCAAAAACTGCCACAACATCTTCAGAAGCCACCTTCTTCAGCCCATGTGCTCCAAATGCACCCAATGCCACGGCTAAAGCCCCAAAGAGCGCAGCTAACATAAAAATATTCTTTTGCATTATTATTGTTTAAAGGGTACTGATAGCTGCATGAAGCTATCATCAAAAAAAAAGACACTATGCGGTCTCAAATATTTTTTCAAGGCTTGTGTTATCAAGCGATTCTGCATTCAAAATAATATCAGCCTGTTCATAAACTGGTGCCCGCTCATTCAATTTCTTCTGAATATAAAACAGCAATTCCGATCTGTTCACTTCTTTAAGCAGCGGCCTTTCACTCGTCTCTTCCATTACCCGATCCAATAAATAGCGAGGTGAAGCTTTCAGATAAACCACAATTCCATTCTTCTTCATCCATTCCATATTATCAAAGAAGCAAGGCGTGCCTCCTCCGCACGAAACCAAATGTCCTGTTGAATGTTCAATTTTCCTGAGATGATACTTTTCAAGTTCGCGAAACTTGTCCTCACCATGCTTCTCAAAAATATCAACTATCCTCATTCCAAATGCCTTCTCTACTTCACTATCCAGATCTGAAAATGAAAGGTGATTCTTCCTGGCCCATATCTTCCCCCAATGGCTTTTGCCACTACCCATAAACCCGATAAGAAAAACATTTGGCAAACTCATATCAGATAATTAAAAGCTTCAACGATCATTCGCTATTGCAACCAATTCTCTTCTTACGAAAACGCATTAAATCCGGTCACATCCAACCCTGTAATCAACAGATGGATATCATGTGTTCCTTCATAGGTAATTACACTTTCGAGATTCATCATGTGGCGCATCACTGAAAACTCGCCTGTAATACCCATTCCGCCCAGCATTTGCCGTGCATCCCGCGCAATATGTGTGGCTATTTCACAGGCATTCCGCTTGGCCATACTTACCTGCTGAGGCGTCACTTTGTTTTCGTTCATAAGAACCCCCATTCTCCAGTTGAGAAGTTGTGCCTTTGTAATCTCAGTAACCATCTCAGCAAGCTTTTTCTGCTGAATCTGAAACGCACCAATAGGCTTTCCAAACTGTGTACGCTCCTGTGAATACTTTAAAGCCGTATAGTAACAATCCATTGCGGCACCTACCGCTCCCCAGGCAATTCCGTAACGTGCTTTCGTCAGACAGCTCAATGGCCCTCTAAGCCCTTGCACCCCCGGCAGGATATTTTCCTTAGGCACCTTCACATTATCGAAAACCAACTCTCCAGTTGCACTGGCCCTCAGGCTCCATTTGCCATGGGTTTCAGGTGTGGAAAATCCTTCCATGCCGCGTTCCAGAATCATTCCTTTCACTACTCCGTCCTCTCCTTTGGCCCAAACAACCGCCACCTGTGCATAAGGTGCGTTACTGATCCACATCTTACTGCCATTCAGAATCACATGGTCGCCTGCATCTGTAAACCGGCTCTCCATAGACCCCGGGTCGCTGCCATGATTAGGTTCTGTAAGCCCAAAGCATCCCAGCCATTCCCCGGAGGCTAATTTGGGAAGATACTTTTTCTTCTGCTCCTCGCTGCCATAAGCATATATAGGGAACATCACCAGCGACCCCTGTACACTGGCTGTACTTCTAACGCCACTGTCTCCTCTTTCAAGTTCCTGCATCATCAGTCCATAGGATATATAGTCAAGCCCGCCCCCTCCATACTCAACAGGCACTGTGGGACCAAAGCATCCCAAATCTCCAAGTTGCTTTACAATCTGTTGCGGAAAAGCAGCTCTCTGCGCATAGTCTTCGATAATGGGAGAAATTTCTTTCTTCACATAATTCCGCACTGTTTCACGAATGAGTTTATGTTCGTCGGTCAGTAATTCATCTACGTTAAAATAATCAGGCGATTGAAATAAATCCTGTTGTGCCATAGCTAAAATTCAATTTTGAGTAAGAGGATTAAAAATAAAGTGCTCAAAGATAATCTTTCATTTCATTCTGAAAACGGGAAGCTGCCTGGCGGGCGGCTATCGCAAAATCATGGCCACCGCCTGCAAACATGATCGACCTGGACACATTTATGAGAAGCCCGCAATCTCTATTACATCCGTTAGCCATCACTTCAGCCACGCTGCCTCCCTGCGCACCTACGCCCGGAATCAGCAGAAAGTGACCGGGCAGAATTTCTCTTACTCTTTTCAGGTCGGTTGCCTGTGTAGCTCCGATAACATACATCAGGTTTTCCATTGTACCATAGCCAGAGGTGGTCTGCAGCACACGCTCCCAGAGAGGCCCCTCCCCTGCAGGTTGCTTCTGAAAATCGATACTCCCTTTGTTGCTGGTGAGACCAAGAATAATCACCCACTTTTCGGGTATCCCAAGGAATGGCTGAATACTGTCGCTCCCCATATAAGGCGACACTGTAATTGCATCGAAGGGCATGTTTTCCAAAAATGCCTTTGCATACTGCGCAGAGGTATTTCCGATATCGCCCCGTTTGGCATCCGCTATCAGAAAGTGTTCGTTGCCTATATAACTGACTGTCTCCTCCATAACTCTCCATCCTGTAGCTCCCCAAACCTCATAAAACGCCGTATTTAGTTTATACGCCACACAGAGATCCCTGGTAGCATCTATTATTTCTTTATTAAAAGCAGTAATCGAGGCTGCGTTCCGGGGCAAATGTCCGGGCAACTTTGCTATATCCGGGTCAAGCCCCACGCAAAGGCAACTCTTCCTGCTTCTGATTGCTTCTATTATACCTTGTCTGTTCAATGTTTTCCTCTGTTTTAAGTTTTATAATTCACCATTGCAAATTAGGGAATGGATTGAAGCAATGAGCTTCGCTCACCAATTTGTTGCCTCCACATAGCATAATAAAGCCCTTTTTGTTCAAGAAGTGTATGATGTGTTCCCTGCTCTATAATCCTACCTTTTTCCAGCACATAAATTTTATCAGCATGCATTATTGTACTCAGCCTGTGTGCAATTAAAATAGTGATTTGCTCTTTGCGGGAAGACACGTCGATAATCGTTCTGGTAATTTCTTCTTCAGTCAGCGAGTCCAGTGAAGAAGTAGCCTCGTCGAATATCAATAGGTTAGGATTTCTAAGCAATGCTCTTGCAATGGAGAGCCGTTGCCTTTCTCCTCCCGAAATCTTCACACCTCCCTCGCCAATTAATGTATCCAGTCCCTGGCCTCCACGTTCCAACAGGTTGTAGCAGGCTGCTCTTTTCAGCACATCCAGCATTTGCGAATCTGTAGCCTCAGGATTTACAAACAACAGGTTTTCCCTGATGGTTCCTGCGAATAACTGGGTA
>JACFNA010000192.1 GCA_019455085.1 Chitinophagaceae bacterium | reverse complement strand
GCCCAAAATTTTGAGGGGTAAAAAAATACATCAGACTGCAGGCCAGTGCTCCCGTGTAGCAGAACACCTGCATAAACCGCTTCTTATTCCCCTTGTAGTCGGCAATAGAAGTCAGGATCGGTAGTGTAATCGCAACCACCATATACGAGAAGGCAAGTGCATAATTATAAAGCGCCGTGTTTACAAAGGTTCTTCCGCCAAATTTCACAACCCCATTGAAGGGAGCAGCATCGGTCATCTGGGTATAATAGACAGGGAAAAAAGTAGTTGTAATTACCAGATTATAAACAGAATTGGCCCAATCATACATCGCCCAACCGTTTATAACCTTCTTTGAAGCAGTTCGCATGAAGTAAGTATATGCCCGAAAAGTAAGGAAATCATGTCACTTTACAGACATTTTTTACTAATATGACTCCCGGGTATGCTCCCCCATCCTCATTTATTTATGATATTCTCTATGCTGGAACGGCAGACTTTTCCCCTACTTTTAACCACCATAATACATGTAAATAAGAAAAGCATAAAAGCTAAATCAAAATACATATTTTTACGAATCAATAACCATCACAACTAAACAAAACAAAATCATGGCAGAACAAAAACAATTTGTAGCCTCGGATGAAGCCAGGGGGCAGGCCAAACAACTTCGTTTATTTGCAATGCTCGCCTGGATAGTAGCTATTGCCGGCGAAATTTACGCTATCCTGAAGTTGATCCGCAATGATAAACTTACATGGCTCATCGTGGCTATCGTAGTCATTCTGATTCTGGCTATTGTAGGTTCAATGCTCTGGAAAAAAGCCAACCGACTCGATCCGGCATCTGAAAAGGATAAGACAAAATTTTTCATACAAAACCAGTTGGGCGCTATTATGGGTGTACTGGCATTTCTGCCTCTGGTAATCTTTATCCTCACGAATAAAAATATTGATGGAAAGACAAAAGGAATCGCCGGTGCAGTAGCTGCGGTGGCACTCGTTGTAGCCGGAATTACCGGATACGACTTTAACCCGCCATCAATTGAAAAATACACTCAGCAGATTAACGAGCAGACTGATGTAATCCGAAACCTGAATAACGGGGTGGACTTAGTGTATTGGACTAATCAGGGAAACAAGTATCACCTCTTCGAAGATTGTCAACACATCAAAGGGAGAGAAATCCACAGTGGCACCGTGAAGGAAGCATGGGAAGCACGCCGGATAGGCGACTCCGAACTTTGCCTCACCTGTAAAAAAAGAGCTGAAAAAGCTCAGGCAGGAAGCACGGAAGCCGCTCCTGTACAATCTCCTCAACCGGCAGAGCAGGAATAGCACACAATCTGGCCCCAACTATAGTATTCAAAAGAAGGAAAGCTCTCTGACAGCAGTATTTTCCTTCTTTTTTTTATCTTTCCAATCATGATTCCAGCAGTCAATATGCCGACGTTTCTTAAAATTCATTTCACTTTTTAATGTTTATCTTGTACCGCTACTCAAGAAAAAGCTGAATTATCTTTACCAAATGAAAAGATTGTTATTACTTCTTTTATTGCATTTGACCCTGATACCGGTTATTGAAGCACAGTCTGACGATACCCAGACGCTTCACCAGAATGCAAAGGAGTTTATGAAGAGCGGGGATTACGCTAACGCCACTATCATACTGGTTAGGGCATTGGAAAAATCTCCCAATAACCTCGCCATTGCCAAAGATCTTGCACTCAGCTTTTATATGGAGAGTGAAAATATTAAGGCTGTCAATGTGCTTAAGCCCTTTGTGGAAAAGGATCAGGCAGATGCGCAGGCCTACCAGATAACGGGAATGGCCATGCGAAGAATGGGCCAGATAAAAGATGCAGATAAACTATATAAGAAGGCCCTGAAAATGTTTCCTGACAGCGGCCCGCTATATAACGATTACGGCGAATTTCTGTGGAGCAACCGGGATTTCTCCGCCATTGCACAATGGGAAAAAGGAATCGAAAAAGAACCTCGTTTTCCGGGAAATTATTTCAATGCAGCCCGTTATTATTTTTTGTCGCAGGATAAGATATGGGGGCTTATTTATGGAGAGATATTCATCAATATGGAGTCATACTCTTCCAGGACTGCTGAAATAAAAACCCAACTGCTGGATGGATACAAAAAGCTATTCTCAGACCCTGATTTGCTTGCCAACACAAAAAATAAAAATAAATTTGAATTGGCTTTCCTCACTTCGATGAACAAACAAAACAGCATTGTGCTAAGAGGGCTGAATCCGGAGACACTGACCATGATACGCACACGATTCATCCTGAACTGGTACAGAGAATATGCAGACAGATTTCCCCTGATTCTTTTCGATATCCAGAAGGAGTTACTGGAAAAAGGATTATTTCAGGTATATAACCAATGGATTTTTGGAGCTGCTCAAAACCTGAATGCCTTTCAAAACTGGACCACCAGGCATCCTGAAGAGTATGCCTCATTTAACAGGTACCTGCAAACGCGCATCCTGCAAATTCCCGAAAACCAATATTACCACTAGATAAGTTGGTTCCTTAATTTCCATGTCATAACCAGAATTTAAGTAACTTACTACTCAAATACCTCTCTAAAAAGTACGATAATCATGAAGGAAACATCCAGACTGTTCGACTGCGTCAACCTTAACTACGAGAAGCATCCTGACAAAGTCCTATTAGCCGGCAAGGAAAATGGAAAATACAGAGAATATACTCCAAAGGAGGTGAAAGAGATCGTTGACAAACTTGCATGTGGATTGCTCAGGCTTGGCCTGGGGCCGGGTGATGGTACTCCTGAAGGAAAAGACAAGATAGCACTGATAGCACGGAACCGACCTGAATGGATATTTATAGACCTGGCCATCCAGAAAATAGGCGCTGTACTCACTCCTATTTATCCCACTATCGGCGACCCTGAACTGGAGTATATCCTGCAGGATGCCGCCGTAAAAACAATATTCATCAATGACGACAGCTTTCTTGAGAAACTGGATCCGATACTGAAGAACCTGCCACTTCTGAAAACCTTCTATTCCATCGATGCCTCATCTAAAATTCCACAATGGACCACATTGATGGAAGGAGTTTCAGAGGAAGACCACCAAAAGGTAGAAGCTATTGCAGCCGGCATAAAGCATGAAGACCTTGCCACTATCATTTACACTTCCGGCACCACAGGTAAACCTAAAGGGGTCATGCTGACTCACCACAACATCTACTCCAATGTACGAGACAGTATGGACTGCTTTCCTCCCGGCGAGAATTTGAGATCGCTCAGCTTCCTGCCACTTAACCATAGTTTTGAAAGGATGGTAATGTACCTGTACCTTTTCAAAGGTGTTTCGGTATATTTTGCCGAAAGCCTTGAAACCATTGTAGATAATCTTAAAGAAGTAAAACCTCAGATCTTCACTACCGTGCCGCGGCTACTTGAAAAAGTGTATGAGAAGATTATGCAGAAAGGTATGGAACTTACGGGCATTAAGAAAAGCCTTTTCTTCTGGGCTCATGGCCTTGCAAAGCGATTTGAAATTAATCAAAACCAGGGATGGTGGTACAATTTCCAGCTCAACCTTGCCAACAAACTTATCTTCAATAAATGGCGCGAAGCACTCGGAGGAGAAGTACTTTGTATCGTAAGTGGAGGCGCTGCATGCCCGGTAAAGCTTATCAGAATTTTTACTGCTGCACGAATTATTATCATGGAAGGTTATGGGCTCACAGAAACCTCACCTGTTATTAGCGTAAACAGATACGATGAAAAAGACCGGATGTTTGGAACCGTCGGTCCGCTTATTCATAATGTGGAAGTAAAAATTGCTTCTGACGGAGAGATTTTATGCAAAGGTCCCAACATCATGGCAGGATATTATAAAATGCCAGAAGAAACTGCCGAAGTCATGGAAGGCGAATGGTTTAAGACAGGAGACATCGGTACTATTGTCAATAATCGATTCCTGAAAATTACTGACCGAAAGAAAGAAATCTTCAAAACCAGTGGCGGTAAATATGTGGCTCCGGTAGCGGTAGAAAACAGGATGAAAGAATCTATTTACATTGAGAATATCATGATTGTAGGCGCAGGAATGAAGTTCACTTCTGCCCTGATAGTGCCCTCAATGGAGAACCTGAAGAAATGGGCATCTAACAACGGCCTTTCAAACCTTACACATGAGCAACTTCTGAAAAATGATAAAGTACAGGCGCTGTTTCTTTCAGAGGTCAACAGGCTTAATGATGGGCTTAACCATGTAGAGCAGGTAAAAAAGTTTGCGCTGGTACCCACTGAATGGAGCGTCGACTCAGGCGAAATGACACCTAAACTGAGCCTGCGGAGAAAAATAATATTAGACAAATACAAAGATTTGATCGAAGGGATTTACTCAGAATAGCCTAAAGAAAAGAGCTATATGCTTACAGTCAGCACATAGCTCTTAACTAAACTCTTAATACCTATCACTTAATCTATCTTACCTACCATCTTCTTCGGATCCACCCATTCATCAAACTGCTCCGGAGTTACATAACCTAATTTCACTGCAGTCTCTTTCAGAGTGGAATGCTCTTTATGCGCTGTTTGTGCAATTTCCGCGGCTTTATAATATCCAATATGTGTATTCAGGGCTGTTACCAGCATCAGTGAATTATCCACATGTTTTTTGATATTGACTTCGATTGGTTCAATCCCTTTTGCACATTTCTCATTAAAACTGTTGCAGCCATCAGCAATGAGCCTGGCGCTATGCAGGAAGTTATATATTATCATCGGCTTAAATACATTAAGCTCAAACTGGCCTGTAGCACCTCCGACATTAATGGCTACATCATTACCCAATACCTGAGCGGCAATCATAGTGAGCGATTCACATTGGGTTGGATTTACCTTACCCGGCATAATTGATGAACCTGGTTCGTTTTCAGGGATATGAATTTCACCAATTCCACTACGAGGGCCTGATGACAACATTCTGATATCGTTGGCAATCTTCATCAGGCTCACTGCTACGGTTTTCAGCGCGCCATGGGTTTCTACAATAGCATCGTGTGCCGCGAGCGACTCAAATTTATTTGCAGCAGTCTTAAATGGAAGCCCTGTCAATTCAGCGATTGTTTCGGCTACATTCTCTGCATATCCCGGAGGCGTGTTGATTCCGGTCCCTACAGCCGTACCTCCTAATGCCAGTTCACTCAAATGATCCAGAGTATTCTTGATAGCATGAATTCCGTGATCTAACTGAGAGGCATACCCGCTAAATTCCTGACCCAGTGTTAATGGAGTAGCATCCATAAAATGTGTCCTTCCGATCTTTACTATATGCTTGAAATCCTCAGCCTTCTGCTTCAGGGTGTCTCTCAGGTGTGCCAATGCCGGAATCGTATCATCATGCAATATTTTATAAGCCGCAATATGCATTGCAGTCGGGAAAGTATCATTGCTCGATTGTGATTTATTGACATCATCATTGGGATGAAGAAATTTTGGTTTATCAGTCAGCTTACCACCATTGAGCACATGCCCTCTGTTTGCAATGACTTCATTCACATTCATATTACTCTGAGTGCCACTTCCTGTCTGCCATACCACCAGTGGGAACTGATCATCCAGTTTCCCCTCCAGTATTTCATCAGCTACCTTACTGATCAGTTGCATTTTTTCTTTGGGCAACACACCGGCATCAAAATTCGTGATTGCTGCCGCTTTTTTCAGGAAAGCAAATGCCCTGATAATTTCTTTGGGCATCTTGTTGATATCCTGAGCA
>JACFNA010000191.1 GCA_019455085.1 Chitinophagaceae bacterium | reverse complement strand
GATTACAAGAAAACCGCCGGGAGCAGTGTGGTAGTCGTTACTTCAGGGATTCCGCGCAAACCGGGTATGACTCGCGAGGAATTGATCGGCATCAATGCAGGAATCGTAAAGGAAGTGACTGCGAATATTCTGGAGCACTCTCCAAATGCGATTATTGTGATGATCAGCAACCCGATGGATACAATGGCTTACCTTACGCTGAAGGCGAATGGTGTACCTAAGCATCAGGTAGTAGGAATGGGTGGCGCGCTGGACAGCAGCCGTTTTAAATATTTTCTTTCGCAGGCAATCGGATGTTCTCCACATGATCTGAATGCAGACGTAATCGGAGGCCACGGCGATAAAACAATGATTCCACTCACACGCCTGGCTACCCTGAACAGTATCCCTGTAAGCCAGCTTCTTTCTGCTGAAGGGCTCGAAAAAGTGAAAGCAGACACGATGGTGGGAGGTGCTACACTCACCAAGCTGCTCGGCACCAGCGCATGGTATGCTCCGGGTTCATCAGGCGCTGCCGTAGTAGAAGCTATCGTTCGCGACGAAAAGAAAGTTATCCCATGCAGTGTATATCTTGAAGGAGAATACGGACAAAACGATATTTGTATTGGAGTGCCGGTAACTCTTGGTAGAAATGGATGGGAAAAAATTCATGAATTCCCACTCAATGACGCAGAGAAAGCTGCCTTCGCAGCAAGCGCTGAAGCAGTAAGACACATGAACTCTGAACTGAAGTTGTAATTCTCTATCTAAAAAAACACTAAGGCTTTGCAGATGAAATGCAGAGCCTTTTTTGTTTGGAGTTTACACAAATTCAAATAAAGTAATTTCCGGAAGTATCCCAACCCTGCCGGGGTATCCAATGAATCCATATCCGGGATTCACATATAATTTCTGTGAACCATTCTCGTACAACCCGTCCCACTCTTTATAAATATACTGGACAGGGCTCCATCTGAAACCGGGGATCTCTACTCCAAACTGAAACCCGTGCGTATGACCGCTTAGTGTAAGGTCCACATCAGGAAATTCAGGCCGTATCTGTGCATCCCAATGGCTGGGGTCATGGCTGATTAATATCTTAAACGGATACGCTTCTGTCCCGCTGTACGCCTTGGGCAGATCGCCATATTTTGGAAAATGCCCCACATTACTCCAGTTCTCTACTCCGATGAGGGGAAATTGTGCTCCGTTTCGTTCCAGAATTACATGTTCATTTCTCAGCAGTTTCCACCCCAGTTGCGCCTCCCTCTGTACCAGGATATCGAGATTCTCCTCCTTGCTTACTCCATTTATAGGCCAGCTGGCATAGTCTCCATAATCATGATTGCCCAAAACAGAATAAACTCCCATCGGTGCTTCAAGCGTAGAGAAAATATCCATATAGGGATCAATCTCTGAAGACATATCATTCACCAAATCTCCTCCAAAAATAATGAGGTCGGCCTTCTGTGCTCTGATCAGTTCCACACCCCGGGCCACTGCTTTCTTATTGTCAAAACTCCCTGAGTGCACATCACTGAAAAAAGCCACCCTCATTCCACGTAACCCTTCAGGAAGATGGTCAAATTTCAACTTTACCTTCTTCAGTTGATAATTATACTTATTACTGAATCCATAAAGCATGGTAGTGAGCAACGATCCGCCAAGAGTAATTCCCATCCAACTCAGAAAAGCAGACCGCGATATATGGACAGGCATATCCCCGGCAGCGTCGCTACCCTTCAGAAAAATCTTCGAAAAAATCCATTGTGTGCCTCTACGCAAATCATCGATAAGAAAAAAGACCGATGCGATTAGTTTGGAAAAAAGAAGGGCAATGATCAGTGCGAACATATACATCCGCAATTTCTTACCCAGAAATTCCTGAGGTGTGAATGCAAAGAGCAATAGCCCTGTAATTGCAAGAAAAGATATCAGCCAGTACACAATTGAAATAACAACCTTCGTACGGGAAGATGCCCCTGACGATACTGACCGAATTACAAAATAGGTGTACACATCGAGCAGCACCATTATCATTATCACTACAAACGCCAATCCTGAAAACTTCATCAAACCATAATTTAAAAAATAATAAACTCGTCCACCTGCCTGTCAATTACCGACATGGTAACTTCATCCAGGTGGCCATCCGCATCCAGCAGGTGATCCACTTTGCTAATTGGCAGTTTGTTGTAATGGACTGTCATCCTCATAAAATTGAGTGTATCAGCCAAATGATCCATTCCCCTGAGATTTCCGGCCCTGCCCGTAGAGACCCCGGTCAGAAGCGCCTTTTTATAATACCATACCGCTCTGGGATCGGTCCGGTCAATCATTGCCTTCAATACTCCGGGATAACTGCCATTATACTCCGGAATAACAAAAACGAATTTGGTAGCAGGAATCAGTAATTCATCCTGTGCTTTCTTAAAAGCCTCTTCATCTTTGAGTGGGTTAAAATTTTCCATTGAGAAAAAAAGCGGATGTATGCCCTTTGAACAGAGCACCTCTTTGTAAATCTCAGCCACTATACGGCTATGGCTGTTTACTCTGTCCGTTCCGCTGATAATAGTATAGACTTCCCCCTTCACCTTCCTTCCGTTTTCCATGGCTGCAAAATTAGGATTCCTGCCACTAAACCGTTGATATTAATAGCCTTTATAATATAGTTGATCTTTTCACCCGCAACCCTACCGGTAGATTTGTGAGCACCACCCTTTCTGAAATACCAAAATTTGAGGATAAGTTACCATTGCAAAGTCTTTTAATTCAGGTGAATCGTTTATTTTAGCGGCGCCTTCGACTCGGAAGCAAGAACCTGTATTTCAGGTACTCCGATTGTGGTACTTTTACAAAGATTATGGCGAAAATAATAGGGATAGCAAACCAAAAAGGCGGGGTTGGAAAAACAACTACCGCTATTAATCTTTCTGCAAGCCTGGCTGTACTTGAATTCAAAACGCTGCTGGTAGATGCGGATCCGCAGGCCAACAGCACAACCGGTGTGGGATTCGACCTGCATAACATTACCAAGAGTGTATATGACTGTATGGTAAATGAAGCCCCCGCAAAAGATGTCATCCTGAAGACTGAAATTCCGTTTCTGGATGTCATCCCTTCCCATATCGATCTGGTGGGTGCAGAGATAGAAATGATCAACTATCCGGACAGGGAGTCAGTACTGAAAAACATACTGGAACCACTCAGAGAATCTTATGACTTTATAATTATTGATTGTTCTCCATCGCTTGGACTCATTACCGTGAATGCACTGGTGGCCGCAGATAGCGTGATTGTACCCGTACAGGCAGAATTCTTTGCATTGGAAGGATTAGGCAAATTGCTGAACACTATCAAAATAGTACAGAACCGCCTGAATCCTCAGTTGGAAATTGAAGGGCTGCTCATGACCATGTATGACGGAAGGTTACGTCTCTGCAACCAGGTAGTCAACGAGGTGAGGCGACACTTTGAGGATATTGTGTTTTCCAGTGTCATCCATCGGAACACCCGCCTGAGTGAAGCGCCCAGTTTTGGTAAGCCAGCTATTCTTTATGATTCAGAAAGCAAGGGAGCCATTAACTACCTCAACCTGGCAAGAGAGATATTACAAAAAAACAAGATGACCAGGCTGTCGCAGGAGAGCAGTATGGCTGAGGAGTAACCAAAAAAAGGAAGATGGAAAAGAAGAAAAATATTCGTACGAAAAAGGATGAACTCGGGAAAGGTATCCGATCATTGTTACAAACAATCAATACTGACCTGTCACAGACAGAGAATACCCTGATCAAAGACTCGCGGAAAGGATCCGCTATACAAAAGATTCCTCTGGCCGATATCACAGCTAACCCTGATCAGCCAAGACGCGATTTTGATGAAACCGCACTCAGGGAACTGGCTCAATCCATAAAAGTACACGACATCATTCAGCCGCTGACAGTAATGAAAACGGCTGCCGGAAAATATAGAATCATTGCCGGTGAACGAAGATTCAGAGCAGCCAAACTCGCAGGACTTACAGAAGTACCCGTTTACATCAGAGAGACCGACAACTCTCAATTGCTCGAACTGGCCCTGCTGGAAAACTTGCAGCGTGAGGATCTGAATGCTATTGAGATTGCCCTCAGCTATCGCCAGCTCGTGGACGATATGAACTATACCCAGGAACAGCTCGCCGAAAGAATGGGTAAGGAAAGAAGCACCGTGACCAACTATCTCCGCCTGCTCAAACTGCCACCGGATATCCAGGCAGCCGTAAGGAATAACACTATCAGCATGGGGCACGCACGAGCTCTGGTAAACGTGGATGAGGTGGACAAGCAGCTTTATATCTTCTCAGAGATAAAGAGTAAAGGACTGTCTGTGAGGCAAACAGAAGACATGGTGAGAAAACTGTATGCCGCCAAGTCAAGACCCACAACCGGGAACAGTAAGCTGTCTCCGGTTTTGAAAAAACTCGAGGACAATCTGGCTTCTCATTTTGGCACACGTGTAATAATCTCTCAGGCTAAAAACGGCAAAGGCAGTATTACCTTTGATTATTCTTCAATAGAAGAGTTGAACGGCCTCCTGCAAAAGTTTGACGTTCAACCGGATTAACGGTCATGGTTAAACTATCTTCAATACTCATTATATTACTTGCCTGCACCTCCGGTAACCCGCTTTACGCACAGGAAAAGACTGACACGCTCCTGCGCTCTGCACAAGACAGTACGCTACTGAATGCTCCCAATCAAAAAGAGGAAAGCATAAAGGGAGCAGATACCACTTCTGTGAAAAAATTCAGTCCCCGAAAGGCTACCATCCGATCCGCAATTCTGCCCGGATGGGGCCAGGCATACAATAAGAAATACTGGAAAATACCCATAGTATATGGGGCATTGGGTACATCAGCAGGTTTCTTCTTCTATAACCTCAATACGTATAAGGGCCTAAAGCAATCCGTTATCTACAGATTGGACAACGACCCTTCCAACGACAATCTGGTCCCTGCCAGATTCAGCCATCTATCAACTGAAGCACTTATTTTCTATCGGAACAGTTTCAGACGTGATATTGACTACTCTGTACTCGCCTTTATCCTTTTATGGGGACTGAATGTGGTAGATGCGACAGTGGATGCCCACCTGAAGGGATTTGATGTAAGCCCTAACCTCAGCATGAAACTCAAACCTCATTTCTCCTCTGAAACAAATACAGCAGGGCTGAGTCTGGTTTTTACATTGCACAGGAAGAATAACCGTTTCGACCTGAACTAATAAATTTGTTTTATGAAGATAGCACTGATTGGATACGGCAGGATGGGAAAAGCAATAGAAGAAATTGCACTGAAAAGAGGACACGAGATAGTAATGAAAATCACTTCGGCCAACGCACATACTCTCACTAAAGAGAATCTGAGCCATGCAGATGTGGCAATCGAATTTACCAAACCCGAAACAGCCTTTGAGCATGTGCACCTCTGTATTGAAACCGGCCTGCCTGTGGTATGTGGCACTACCGGCTGGCTCAGCCGAATGGAGGAGATAAAGCAGCTATGTAAGGAAACAAATGGAAGTTTTCTTTATGCGAGCAACTTCAGTGTGGGAGTTAATATTCTCTTTGAACTTAATAACCGGCTGGCTGCATTAATGAAAAACCAGGACGACTATGAAGTAACCATCGAAGAGACCCATCACATCCATAAGAAAGATGCGCCCAGTGGCACAGCCATCACGCTGGCTGAAGGAATCATTGCTTCGGGTAAAAAGAAAAGCTATACAACAGAGGCTGATCATCTGCCAGGTGC
>JACFNA010000190.1 GCA_019455085.1 Chitinophagaceae bacterium | reverse complement strand
AAATAGATAAAGGAAATGTCACTGAAGCAAAGGCTATTTTAAATGACATAAAAGAGAATTCACAAAAAATAAATCATCATGGCAAACGTGCGGATGCCATCGTAAAAGGAATGTTGCAACATTCAAGAACATCAACCGGACAAAAAGAACTAACCGACATCAATGCCTTGTGCGATGAATATTTGAGACTGGCATACCACGGCATGAGAGCAAAGGACAAGAGTTTCAATTGTGAGCTGAAGACTGAGTTTGATTCTTCACTTCCTAAAATAAATGTGGTGCCTCAGGATATCGGCAGAGTGCTATTGAATCTAATCAACAATGCGTTTTTCGCCACGAATGAAAAGTTCAAAAAAAATATTTCCGGGTATCAACCAACTGTTATTGTCACCACTAAAATTTTAGGTGATAAAGTTGAAATTAGTGTCAAAGACAACGGTAATGGCATTCCGGAAAAAATTAAAGACAAAATATTTCAGCCCTTCTTCACCACAAAACCTACAGGACAGGGAACCGGACTGGGTTTAAGTTTGAGTTATGATATTGTGAAGGCTCATGGAGGAGAGATAAAATTGAATAGTAAAGAAGGTGAGGGGACAGCGTTCATTATTCAATTACCAAAAAGTTGAGGGTAAGCAACAATTAATGAGGAAGACGAAAGTAGGTACCGTGCCCGAGGCGTGGCTTTAGCGCAGAGGTTCCTGCACCTCCCAAATCTCCTTACTCCAGGAGGCTTCAAAGAAAAGCGACCTTAATTTATATATGAAGTAGATATTATAAAAGCCATTATCATCCGGCTAAGTAGGGTTAAAACCCACTGGCCCGGGTCCCTGAATTTATCACCCTGCCCTTCAGGGTAGGGCTATGAAAGTATCACTCCACAAGGGCTTTAGCCGCATTCTGAAAAGCTCGTTCAGATTACGATTCTGCATTCCGGCGTTACAAAGCTTTCTCATGAACAAAAGTTACTGGAAATTGAATGATTAATCCTACCACAACCCTTGCATGACAATTTAAATTACATCCGGTTTTAAAAAAATATTGTTCACCGCAAATTTTAAAAAAATGAAAACATTGTTAATTACAGTAGTGTTGGCGCTGTTTTCGCTTCAGCCGGTGCTGGCACAAAACAATCATCCTGAAGATTGGATCAAAACTAAATTTGACCACGACTTCCCAAATGCAACACACACAAAATGGGTGGTAAGCCCACAATACTACGTAGTATCGTTCGAAAAAGACGGTATTCGCAATAAAGTGTTTATCAACAAAAACGATGGGAGCGACTATGCACTCACGCGCTATTATGATGCGTCAAAATTAAAGCCCGGACTGTTAAAAAAGGTAAACCGGTTTGTGCCCAACACAACCATCTATGGTGTTACAGAAGTGGATATCAACGGACATGCGGGGTATCGGGTTATCACGTACAACAAGAAACATATCTATGTGGTAGAGATAAACGAGAATGAAGACCTGAGCATTGCAAATCAATATAAGAATCATGGCCTCTCGCCAGTACAATAGGCTTGAGGAACTGAAAGATATTTTGAATATCCGGCGCCTTGCACAACCCTAACCGCACGGTATTGGGAGCATTAAGTAATAGTCAATGTATTCCGGAATCAGGAGATGAAGTACATTTACGGTACGCTTCGGTGAAGAGATAATGGAAACTTTAAGATACAGTCACTACCCGGAGTGTAAAATTCCCATTCATGGGTGCCAAAAATATTATCTGTCTCTTTCATCTTCGTCTTCCAAAAGGAATACTCCCGGGGTTACTATTGGCTATTACTTTCTCCAGCCATGCACAGCCTATAATTAACCCTCACTTTACTCACTTTACTATCAACAACGGGTTATCACAAAGCCTTGTGTATAGCATCACTCAGGACAAAACAGGATTCATGTGGTTTGGCACCAAAGATGGACTCAACCGATTCGACGGATATGAATTCAAAATATTCCATCACGACCCTTTTGATCCTTCTTCAATATCTGACAATGCAATATCTGCCCTTTTCACAGATTCCAAAGGCCGCTTATGGGTAGGCACAATGAACGGACGGGTCGACCTTTATGATAGTAAGAAGATTCACTTCAGCCACTTCTTATCTGAAAATTCTAACAAAGGCAATATCAAGGCAATTACAGAGGACCTTGCGGGGAATATATGGATAGGAACTTATGGGAATGGCATATTCAAACTGGTATTCAACCCAGCCAATAATACCAATACCCCCGACACGACACTTCATTATTTAAGTAATCCAGCCGACCCGACAACCCTTATCAGTAATCTCATCTCTGATATTTTTGCTGATAGCAAAGGAGGACTATGGGTTTCAACTATTGCCGGATCTTTTCAGTACGCACAACCTCGGCAAACTGAGTTGAAGTTTATTCCACTGAAAATATCGATAGTGAAAGCAGGAAGAAAACTGATTCCTCAGGGCATTCAATATGATCTGTCTTCCACTGAACCGATGCCTTCTAACCATTTCGCACACGTCGGATCAAAATTTTTGGAAGATGAACAACACCGAATCTGGCTAAGTACTACAGTTGGTATTTTTTTATTGGATCAGGAAGCACATAAGGCGATTTTCTTTGAACCACTAATGCCTGGCCTTTCGGGAGGAAACATTAATTCGATTTGCAACACCTCATTCATTGTAGCGGGAGAAAGAATCAATGCCATACTAATGGGATTCCTTTCAGGAGCAGGGCTTCTGGATACCAAACACTACACAATGCAACTCATTACCCACGATCCAGGAAATCCCAAAAGCCTGGCTCCGGGCAGTTCGCTTTGTGTGTATCAGGACAGGTCAGGGTGTCTATGGCTGGGAAGCAGTGGATCAGGGATAAGCAAATTAGACACCCGTGCCACACTATTCCCCATACCGGAATATCATACTGCTGACGGAGCAATCAGGACAGAAAATCTGAGTGTCCGCTCTTTTCTCGATACACGCGATTACCTTTTCATCGGCACCCAAAGCGCACTGATGATGGCCGACAAGGCTACCATGTTGATGAAAGTGGTAAAACTTTCCGGCACTCCGCCATCTTCTAATCTTGTATTCAGCATAGTTCCGGCAGATACTGAGAGTTGCTGGCTGGGCACTAATTCCGGATTATATCTTTACAACTACATAAGGAATACTTTCAAACTTTTCTTACCCAACATTACCAAAGACGGCCAGGTCGATAACCGTATCTTAAAAATATACAGAGATAATCAGGGAAACCTATGGTGCCTGACCCCCTACTCTCTGAGCTTTTTTGACACTAAACTCAAAACATTTGCACACTACTTCTTTGATGATGGACCGGTAAATGGATACACAGAACCTACCTATGGAGATATCTATCAGGAGCCGACTGGAAATTTCTGGCTGGCAACCGGGGATGGACTGATTTATTTTAACACTGCCTCGAAAACATTTACCCGGTATGTAACTGACCCTTCAAACCCCAACAGCTTAAGTTTTAATGCAGTACGCACAGTAATACCCGATCCTAAACACCCCGGCAAATACCTTTGGATTGCCACAGCCGGTGGTGGACTGAACAGGTTCGATTTGCAAAAAAAAATATTTTCTCATTATACCGATAGAAACGGGTTGCCCAATAATGTGATTTATGGTATCCTCGCAGACAAAAGCGGCAACCTGTGGATGAGTACCAACCAGGGTATTTCTATGTTTAATCCCACCTCACAGACATTCACCAACTATGATGTAAACTCCGGATTGCAAAGCAATGAATTTAATTCAGGAGCATACTATAAAGACCAGGAGGGTAATCTATATTTCGGTGGTATCAATGGATTCAACTCATTCTCGCCTGAAAACACCAAAGGCGACAAATATGTACCCCAACTGGCATTCACCGGTTTCAGTATATTCAATAACCCCGTCAATGTGGGCGAAAAAGGTTCCCCGCTCACCAGCAGTATAAGTGAAACAAAAGAAATCGTATTACCCTATACTGATAACATCATCAGCTTCAGGATAGCAGCTCTGGATTATTCTGACCCTGATAAAAAAGAGTATGCATACAAGTTAGTTCCATCCAACAAGAGCTGGATTCAGATCGGGAGTAACCGTCTCATTACATTTAGCAACCTGGCTCCTGGAAGCTATACGCTTCATGTAAAAGCCGGCAATAAGAATGGTGCCTGGAACGAAGAAGGAATTTCTCTGAAACTGGTCATTCTGCCGCCCTGGTGGAGAACGTGGTGGGCATATACATTCTATCTCCTCGCCATCATTGGTATCCTCTATTTAATCCGTCGGGAAGAGCTGAGAAGAGTCAACCTGAGAAACAGGCTTCAGCGGGAGCACCTGGAAGCGTTGAAACTAAAAGAGCTCGACCATCTGAAATCACGCTTCTTTGCTAACATCTCGCACGAATTCAGAACGCCACTTACACTAATCATGGGGCCTGTAGAAGACCTTATGCAAACCGGCAATGCCGAACAATTCAAAAAGATACTACCTGAAGTATATCGAAATTCTGCACGATTACTGCAACTGATAAACCAACTGCTTGACCTATCCAAACTTGATGCAAAGAAATACCGGATCAATACTACCAGAGAAGATATCATTCCTTTCGTAAAGCAGATTACAAGCCCCTTCGAGTCTTTGGCACAAAGGAAAAATATTGACCTGGAACTGGAAATAGATCCCAGGTTGAGAGAAAGACTCAGAGAAGAAAACACAAAATTCTATTTTGATGAAGACATGATCGAAAAGATTTTGAACAATCTGATGTCTAATGCATTTAAGTTCACAGGAGAATCCGGTAACATTACAGTAGGCTTAAAGATAGAAAAAGATAAAAGTGATTATCTGGAAATTTCAGTTAAGGACAGTGGTATGGGTATTCCGCCTGAAAAGCTACTGTATGTTTTCGACAGGTTCTTTCAGGCCGACAGCTCTGATGAAAAACGCTTTGAAGGAAGTGGAATCGGGCTAGCCTTACTGAAAGAGCTGGTTGACCTGCTGGATGGAGAAGTGGCTGTGGAAAGTGAGCCAGGCAAAGGCACTACCTTCTTCTGCTACCTTCCATTCAACAAGAAGATTATCACCAGCAAAACAGCTACATCGCATTACTACAGCACTACCAGAACCACAGACATCTCATCGTCAGAACCTGAGTCTTCCAATCGCCCCCCCGGAGACGGCACAGGCAGCCTGATACTTATTGTAGAAGACCATCCTGATGTAAGAAAATATATCAGAGGCAAACTGGAAGGGCCTTATACAGTGCTTGAAGCAGATAATGGTATTGAGGGTTTTGAGCTTGCCCGAAACGAGATTCCCGACCTGGTAATCAGCGATGTCATGATGCCCGGAATGGATGGTTTTCAGCTTTGCGAAAAACTGAAAACGGACAATCTTACAAGTCATATCCCCATTATCCTCTTAACAGCCAGAGCAGAAGACAACGACAGAATAGCCGGGCTCGAAACCGGCGCTGATGCCTATATGGTAAAACCCTTCAACGCAGAAGAACTGAACATCAGGGCCAAAAAGTTAAAATAGCTACGCAAAAAACTCAGGGCCAAATTCTGCGATAAGCTGGTGATAAAACCAAGTGAGATTACTGTCACCTCCCTCGACCAGGAGTTTATGAAAAATGTGATGTCTTCAATCGAGAACCATATCAGCGATTCTAAATATGCGGTAACACAGTTAGCCGGCGAGATGAATATGAGTGTCTCACAACTCAACCGGAAGCTGAAAGCACTTATCGAACAGTCGCCTCAGAAACTCATCCGATCCATCCGTATGCAAAG
>JACFNA010000189.1 GCA_019455085.1 Chitinophagaceae bacterium | reverse complement strand
GTCTAACCTCCATGACGCAGATACCACATCAAAGTCGTACCCTCCATCTTTCATCACTATACTTTCTGCATATACATCGGCCTGATCATTTTGCAGGGAATAACGAATACGCCTTCCCGTATAAGAAGAGCTTAACTCCAGGCCATACTTAGCAAAAAGAACTCCGGTGCTGTTTATTCTTTCAGAGAAAGATCCGAAGGCTGCTCTCATATTCTCCACATTGCCATACACCTCCAGGTGATCCGCATCCATTGCCGAAATAACAGCGATGGTAGGATTCAGTTTCAGAAAGCTCCTGTCATATTCATCAGCCTCTACCACGTTTACACTATTATCGCTCCCCCAGTAGTTCGTCTGATAATTCAGCGATATACCACCCAGAAACGCATTGCAACCATAACCGCTATGCCTGAGAATATGTGCAGTCATCGTAGTCATCGTGGTCTTTCCATGCGTACCGGCAATACATATATTGAAGCCTCCTTCCGTAATGTCGGCCAGCACCTCACTTCTTTTCTTCACATCATACCGGTTTGCGCGATACCATGTCAGTTCGGTATGATTACCCGGAATGGCAGGAGTGTACACAACTAATTGCGCTTCTTTGTCAATCATATCCACATTATCTTCAAAGTGAACAGATGCACCTTCTCTGGTCAGTTGCTCAATGTTCTGAGAAGGAGTCTTGTCATAGCCACTCACCATAGCCCCACGGGCTAAGAAATATCTGGCAATGGCACTCATACCAATTCCACCTATCCCAATGAAATAAACACGCGATATGTTGGCAACTCCTGTCATCTACGATTTTAAATTATTTAGAATCTCCCGGGCTATTATTGTATCAGCGTCTTTTACCGCTTCTTTTCCAATGTTGTGCTCTATCTCCTCTATCCTGCGCTTATCAGAAAGCAGGCTAAACAATTCAGGCATCAGTTTTTCCTGAACTTCACTATCCTTCACAATGGTTGCCGCTCTCTTTGCTACCAGTACGTTGGCATTCACCGTTTGATGATCCTCTGCAGCAAACGGATAAGGAACCAGAATACTTGCCTTATGCTGCACCTTCAGTTCTGCGATTGTCATAGCACCGGCTCTGGCTATCACCACATCAGCAGCACCGTAAGCCATCTTCATATCTCCTATGAAAGGCTGGCACCATACTCCCTGTGTTTCATCTGCCTGAATGCCGGCATCACGATTAAAAGTCTTTCCGGTTTGCCAGATCAGTTGTACATCTTTATCTATGAAGGTTTGCAGATGCGACTGTATCGCTTCATTAATGCTTCTGGCCCCGAGACTTCCACCTACTACCAGCACGGTCTTTTTCCCCGGCTGCAAACCAAAAAATCTAATTGCTTCATCTTTATCTGCGCGCTCCGTCAATGCTGACCTCACAGGATTTCCGGAAACCACTAATTTTTCCTTTGGAAAATACTTTTCCATTCCATCACTGGCCACGAATATTCTTGTAGCCTTTTTCCCTAACATCAAATTGCTTCTGCCCGGTAAAGAGTTGCTTTCATGGATAAAACTGGGTACTCCGCGCGACTGGGCAGACCTTAATACCGGAAAACTGGAATAGCCCCCAACGCCCACCACTGCATCAGGCCGAAACTTGCGGAATACACTTCTGACTTTCAAAAAACTCATAATTAACTTGAAAGGCAGGCTCAGGTTTTTCCACAAAGAACTCCGATTGAATCCTGCGATGTTCAGGCCCACAATATTATATCCCGCCTCCGGTACACGCTGCATTTCCATCTTACCCTCTGCTCCTACAAAAAGAATCTCAGTAGCAGGCTGAATGCGCTGCAATGCACCCGCTATAGCCAAACCCGGAAAGATGTGGCCACCGGTTCCACCACCCGCTATAATTATTCTTTTATGTGATACCGTACTCATTCCTTAGTTGTAGTTTCATTTTCTGTTTGTGAGTCTGCTACTCCGGCCACCTCGCTTTGCAATGCAGCATTACCCTCCATTTGTTCCACGTTGCGCGCCACCGACAGGATGATACCAATTGCCGCACAGGTAAACAACAGGCTGCTTCCTCCCATACTCACCAGCGGAAGGGTGACACCGGTAGTAGGAAACAACTGTACATTCACCGCCATGTTCACCATCGCCTGGATCACCAGTGTAAAACTCAGCGCCACTGCCAGAAAGGCTCCAAATGCATAGGGACATCGCTGAAATATTCTTATACTTCGATAAAGAAAAAGCAGATAAATCACCATTATTACGGCTCCTCCCAGCAATCCATACTCTTCGATTATCACTGCATAAATAAAATCACTATATGGATGTGGCAGAAAATTTCGCTGCTCACTTTTCCCCGGCCCCTTACCCAGAAAACCACCGGTTGCAATCGCGATTTTTGCCTGCTGGATCTGATACGACCCATCCGTGTTATCTCCTGCACTAAAATTCTGCACCCTCTTTATCCACGTGGGAATACGGCCTGCCGAAAGAATCGCAGGCAGGTCTTTGGTTGTCTTTGTCTCCTTATCGTAATAATGAGATGCCACCATTACCAGCAGCATCACGGGAATCATCGCTATCCCTATTACTGCTAAAATATGCTTTGTGTTCACCCTCCCGATAAACATCAGTAGCAATGCGATACCACCAATCAACGCAGCCGTGGAGAGATTGGCAGGTGCAATTAACACACAAACCACACCTACCGGAATTATCAACGGAAGGAAACCTTTCCTGAAATCTTTTATCACATTCTGCCTGCGGCTTAACAGCCGGCTCAGGTAGATAAACAGCGCCAGTTTGGCAAGGTCAGATGTCTGAAAAGTAAGATTGATTACCGGTAACTTTATCCACCTGCTTGCATCATTAATATTACTACCATACTTAAGCGTATAGATAAGTAGTGGAATACACAGGAAGAATAAGATTGTGGCAATTTTTGAATAAAAGGTGTAATTCACCCTGTGTGCAAAATAAATAATCAACACACCGAGAAGAATATATCCTACCTGACGGAAAAGATAACTCTCCGTACTCTTATTCATTTTGTAGGCAAGCGACCCAATACTGCTATACACAACCAAAATACTAATCATCGTAAGCAATATGACAATAGCCCAGATTACCTTATCACCTCTGGTACGCTGCCATAGCTTCGTCGCTGCAATTTCAGCCTTACGAACTCCGGATAGTTTTATGTCTTCGGTCGATTCCATTTCAAATCTTTATTACAGTTCCCTTACTGCGCTCATAAACTGATTACCTCTGTCTTCATAATTCTTAAACAGATCAAAGCTTGCACATGCCGGAGACAATAATACCACGTCTCCTTTTTGTGCCAGTGCGTATGCCTTCTCTGCTGCATCTTCCGCACTCATTGCATCTACAATCTTCCCGGTCATTCCCGAAAATGCCTCATGTATCTTACGGTTATCTATACCCAAACACACAATCGCACGTACTTTTTCTTTAACCAAATCCTCGAGAATCCTGTAATCATTCCCTTTATCTACTCCACCCAGAATAAGCACAACCGGTTTTTGCATACTCTCCAGCGCATACCAGGTACTGTTCACATTGGTAGCCTTACTGTCATTAATAAACTCCACACCACCAATGGTAACAATGGGTTGCATCCTGTGTGCCAGGCTCTCCATTGTTGAAAGCGCTTCACGTACGCTGTCTTTTTTTACACCCAGGGCAGTTGCTGCAAGCGATGCTGCCATAGAATTGTACTTATTGTGATTACCCTTCAGCGCAAAGTCTTCCACACTCATTCTTACTACCTCGTCTCTAAACCGTACATTCATTTCATAATCGCTGATGTAGGCTCCTTCTTTTAATTTGTTTCTCATACTGATTGGTAATGCTTTTACTTGATTTAAAAATTCCGGGAGATACTGCATCGTCACTGTATCATCCTCGTTATATATAAAAATGTCTTCTTCCTTCTGATTCCGAATAATCCCAAACTTGCTCCGGATATAGTTTTCAAACTTGTATCCATATCTGTCGAGGTGATCCTCTGTGATATTGGTTAATACTGCTACATCAGGTCTGAAGGTTTTGATATCATCGAGTTGGAAAGAACTCACTTCCACCACGTAATAGGGTTTGGGGTCTGTAGCTATCTGCCGCGCAAGGGAGTAGCCAATATTTCCTGTAAGTGCCACATCCATACCGGCTACTTTCATAATATGATACAGTAACGACGTGGTTGTGGTCTTCCCATTGCTTCCCGTGATAGCCGCGATCTTACTATCGCCTTTAAAGCGATAAGCCCATTCAATCTCGCTAATCAGTTCTGTACCCTTTTCACGTACCGCCTTTACCGGTACCGCACTTTCCGGAATACCCGGACTCTTTATCACCAAATCAGCTTCCTCCAGCTTCGATAAGGTATGGCCACCTTCTTCAAACGGAATCTGTAATCCAAAGAGCTCCTTTTTGTGCAGGTCAGCAATCTTCCCCGCGTCACTGACAAATACAGGATATCCATTCTTTGCAGCCAGCAAAGCCGCTCCTATTCCGCTCTCTCCGGCTCCCAGTATGAGCACTTGCTTTTCCATAATTCTGCCTCCATGTCTTTGTCAGACAAAAAATTGGTTCTTCAACGGTATGAATTTAATGGGTCAGGACGCGGTTTTCAAAGTGGTCGGATTAGCTACTTATGTAAACCAAACATTTTTCCTTACCTTAATTTTAATGTCACCAAAGCCATTACAATCGCGATGATTGTAATTATCCAAAATCGCACAGCTATCTTACTCTCATGATAACCTAACTTCTGATAGTGATGATGCAACGGGCTCATCAAAAACACTCTTCTTCCCTCACCATACTTCTTCCTGGTGTATTTGAAGTAGGCAACCTGAATCATCACACTCAGATTCTCAACCAAAAACACCAGACAGAAAATAGGAATCAATAATTCTTTACGTACTATGATTGCCAAAGATGCTATAATCCCCCCGAGGGCAAGGCTTCCTGTATCACCCATAAACACCTGCGCCGGATAGGCATTATACCACAGGAATCCCACACAGGCACCTACAAATGCAGCGACAAATATGGAGAGTTCACCCATATTGGGTATATACATGATATTCAGGTAATCGGCGATAAATACATTTCCACTCACAAACACAAACACACCTAATCCGAACCCTACCACTGCACTGACACCCGTCGCCAGTCCGTCCAGCCCATCCGTAATATTCGCACCATTACTCACCGCTGTGATTATGAATATCACAATGAGTATATAGACGATATACGTATAATCCTCCCATTTCTGCGGCAGCAATTTTGCGTAATTGAATTCATGATTCTTCACAAACGGGATAGTAGTAATCGGAGTTTTTACTGTCACGAACCGCTGTGTAATTCCATTTGTAACTACTGTATCTTCCGCCACTTTGTGCTCTCCCCTCCCGTAAACAATCGATCCCGACGACTTGCTTCCCACTATTTCACGTTTTACCACTACATTAGGATTGAAATAAAGTGTAGCACCGATGATAACGCCCAGCAACACCTGGCCAATAATCTTAAACTTACCCGCAAGCCCATCTGCGTCCTTCTTTTTATACTCAATTCCTTTTGCCTTCGCTCTCTTCCTGGCTCTGATCTTCAGATAGTCGTCCAGAAATCCAATAAGACCCAGCCAAACAGTCGAGAGAATCATCAGCCTTACATATACTTTCGTAAGATCTGCGAGCAAAAGGGTGGGAACCAGAATACCTGCCAGAATAATCAGCCCTCCCATCGTAGGTGTGCCCTTCTTGGCATCCTCACCGGCTAATCCTAACTGCCTTACCGACTCTCCTATTTGATTTTTTTGCAGCAGACGGATCA
>JACFNA010000188.1 GCA_019455085.1 Chitinophagaceae bacterium | reverse complement strand
GCAGCAGTTAGATCAAAGTAATTCAATGCCTCTCCGCCAAAACTTTCATCCGGCACAATCCCAAAACCTCCAAAGTTGGCATTGAAGGCAGAGTCAGTTGTAAACTGTTTGGCGTTATTGATAAAGAATTCCCCCAACTCCTTTTTTAGTGGAATCCTTAACTGATAGGCATCATCTTCATTTAATGCATGAATACTGTCTTTTAACCTGGCGGGTATGAATTCTTTTTCTCCCAGAAGATCAAAAAGTGCCAGCGGCATGGGCTGGCAGGTAGAGTATAATGAATCCGGTTTAAGCGCCTTGGCCAATTCGTACACTTTAAACTTCTGCGGTACCAGGGTATCGCCATCGCTATAGGAATACTTTAGAACCAACACTACTGAATCAATCTCATTATTCAGAGAATCTATTGTCGGAAACGAAAAAGGATAACTCACAGGCTTTAGTCCAAAATACATTTCGGCCTTCGAACTTCCGAATTGTGAGTTGTTGCTGATATAACCCACCGCATGTAAATCTTTCCTGCTGATACCCGAGTCACATGCAGTGACATCATCTATGGTATGAGCGATAATATCAAGGGTTGTATCAAAGGTATTTATGTTATCCACACCCGGGATCAATCCGGATCCTAAGGAGGTAGTATCAATCTTCGTACAGGCAGAAAACAATATTGCAAGGAGCATCAGGAAGGCCAATGCTTTGCTATGGGATTTAAACACACTCACGGATTTGTATAAAAAAGAGGGAAAATTTATTTGGAAGCAAGGTCGTTATACAATTGTAAATAGTCTGTTAAATCAGAATCCTCAACATACTTCAAAACCTTCTTGCCACGCACTTTTGAGAATTCTTCTTCAAGTTTCTTATCTACTTTTTCAGCCCCAAAGGTGATCGCATCGGCATAATGTGCACCGCCCCTGAAAAGGGCTGTGTTATTCCCCTCCTTAAAGAGTTCAAGATCCTTGTCCTTAATATTAGGGCTGATGGCAGCCAGCTCCATCAGATCGGCTCCTACCTTTTCCTTAAAAGTATTCTGGCCAATAGTAAACACCACCTTACAATTACTAAAGACAGGTTCTTTCTTATATGCGGTTCTTATGAACATGGGGATCAGGCCTGTCATCCAGCCGCTGCAATGAATGATATCAGGTGGCCATCCAAATTTCTTTACAGTCTCTAACGCACCCTTGCAAAACAATACAGTCCTTAGTGCATTATCATCAAACCATTTCCCTTCCTGTGTATGAAAAAGTGTTTTACGCTTAAATAATTCCTCATTATCCAGAAAATAAACCTGTAAACGTGCATTGGGGAGCGAAGCTACCTTGATGATCAATGGATAATCATCCCCTCCCACATTCACATTAATACCTGAAAGTCGTACTACTTCGTGCAATCTGTGGCGCCTTTCATTAATCATTCCAAAACGAGGCATAATACAGCGCACCTCCATTTCCGAATCGTTACTCTTAATCGCTAGTTTGTTTACCACCTCTGCAAACTCCGTCATCTCCAGATAAGGAGACATTTCACTTGCAATAAATAAGATCCTTTTTTTAGATGACATTCAAGAATTGGTTTGTCTGATTCAAAATTTAAGCCGCAAAGTTACCATTTTTTTGGCTTTAATATGTATATATTACATTTACGCACTATCACAAGCCATTTATGCGCATCATAAAGCACCCTGCTTCCCTGAAATCTATCCTGGATAAAAAATGCCTGAAAGGCAGCACTGTAGGATTTGTACCCACAATGGGCGCCCTGCACGAAGGGCACCTGTCACTCGTAAGGGCATCACTGAATGCAAATCATCTTACTGTAGTCAGCATCTTCGTAAACCCGCTGCAGTTTAATGATGCCACCGACCTGGAAAAATACCCGGTCACCATAGAAAAGGATATTCTGCTACTCAGCGAGGCAGGAACTGATATTCTTTTTCTCCCGGGTTATAGTGATGTGTATCCCGAAGAGAACCCGGTAGCCCGGGCACACTATGATTTAGGAAGCCTCGAATCAGTTTTTGAAGGCAAATACCGCCCCGGTCATTTTCAGGGAGTATGTGCCGTAGTGGACAGGTTGTTATCGATTGTGGCACCTACAGACCTTTATCTCGGACAAAAGGATTTTCAACAGGTAGCGGTGCTCAGAAAGATGATTCAATTGAAAAATCACAATACCAAAATAGTGGTGTGCCCAATCGTCCGTGAACAAAACGGACTTGCAATGAGCAGTAGAAATGCCCGACTGTCTCCGGCAGGTAAGGAAAAGGCTGGTGAAATATATCAATGCCTGAAAATAATCAAAGAAAAAGCCACACAGGAACCTTTTGAGACACTTAAAGCACTCGTGATTCACAGACTTTCTGAAAATGATATAAAGACAGAGTATCTGGCGCTGGCTGATACGTTAACTCTTGAAGAAGTGCACAGCTTCGACACAAACCGCCATTTGATTATCCTTATCGCAGCCATTATTGAGAGCGTTCGGCTCATAGATAATATGCCCTTGCAATAATATTAATAGCTTCCACTGATAAAATATGCTGTTTGAAAAAGAATCTTTTTATTTTAGTGCACTTACCAGAGTGACAGAACCCGATCAGCAAAACAAGCTTATTTTTTGAGAAGAAGGTGAATAGATAATTATTACTTAATCATAAATCAGGAGAATGACTACTGTAAAACCAACAGAAACTACCAGTAAACATGCAAAAAAAGAAATTCAATTTCTGGAAGGGCCTCAGAGCAGGTGGGCTGAATTTAAATACACACTGACAATCATATACGAGTTTATCAAAGGATTCAGAGCGCTTCACTTTGTAGGTCCTTGTGTAACCATCTTTGGCTCTGCCCGATTTGATGAAAACCACATTGTGTACAAACAAACCAGAAAACTGGCGGGAGAAATAGCAAAACTGGGTTTTACAATAATGACCGGCGGTGGCCCGGGAGTGATGGAAGCCGCTAACAGAGGGGCAAAAGATGTTGGAGGAAAAAGTGTGGGATGCAATATAGAACTGCCACACGAACAACACCACAACCCTTATCTCGACAAATGGGTTAATATCAAATACTTCTTCATCCGCAAAGTATTGCTGATAAAATATTCTTATGCTTTTGTGGTAATGCCGGGCGGCTTCGGAACATTAGACGAGTTTTTTGAATCGATCACATTAATTCAAACCCGAAAAATAGAAATGTTCCCGATCATTATCTTCGACCGCGAGTTTTATCAAAAGCTGCTGGAACACAATGAAACAATGATAAAGGCCGGCACTATCAGTCCGGTGGATGTAAATCTTTTTATGGCCACAGATTCCATCGAAGAATCTGTAGCCTACATCAAAGAGAAGAGTATTGCTGCATTTGGGCTTAGCTATATGAAGCCAAGAAAGCCCTGGTTTGCATTTTTCGAAAAGAAATAACAAACATTACTACAGGGTACACCGTTTTTGCTGCTGCGGCAACGTGGCTATACTACAAAGGAGTTTACGGCGTTTAATATTGGTACAGTTTCCAATACACCATGAATCTCCTGAAAAGAAGAATAAAACCATTGCTCTTCATCGCAGTAGTCATCTGCTCATTAGCCGCCTGCAAAAAGACGCTGAACGATCCCTTTGTACCCGACGAACCCTTAACGAAGATTATTACAGAATTCAGATTTGAGGCCTCGCTCAACAAACCTTTTCTCTCTGAAACAATAAATGGTGAAATATCAGGAGACACAATAAAAATATCATTGCCTGAGGAACTTAACTGCCGGACACTGATTGCCTCATTCAAATACGAAGGCAGACTGGTTTCTGTAAATGACGTAAAACAATATTCAGGCATTTCAGTCAACAATTTTGAAAAGCCGTTAATCTACTCTGTAATGGCAGATGACGGCAGTGAAAGAAACTTTTTCATTCAAACCACACTTATCCCGGAAGTCAAACAGGCAGTTCCTCACATTTATATCGTTACCGACGGCAATACGCCCATCACCACCAGGGAAAGCTACCTTAAAGCAGATATCCGAATAGATGGCAAAGGCATCTTTGAAAATTATGAGGGCCGCACCTCTATCAAAGGCAGGGGAAACACCACGTGGACAGGATATCCCAAAAAGCCTTATCGCCTGAAACTCGATACAAAAGCACCACTCCTCGGACTAAGTCCGGAAAAAGACTGGATACTTCTTGCAAATTATCTTGACGAAAGCCTTATGTGCAATGCAGCAGCCATGAAGATTGGCCGACTGTTGGAAATGCCATATACCAATCATATTATTCCTGTGGACCTTACAGTAAATGGGGTGTATCAGGGTAACTATATGTTCACCGAACAAAAGGAAGTAGAAGACAACAGGATCAATGTGGGTAAGGATGGCGTATGGCTGGAATTAGATATGCAGTACGATGAAGATTTCAGGTTCAGGTCGGGCCATATTCAACTACCTGTAATGATCCAGTACCCTGATCTTGGGAAGCTTGCTCCAACCGAAGCAGGGGTCAGGTTGGCTCAAATTCAGGCCGACTTTAATCAGATGGAAGCATCTCTCATGGATGCCTCATTTCCGAACAACAATTACCGTCAGTATCTGGATATAGAATCCGTTGCAAACTACATCATCGCCAATACTCTGGCAGACAATCCGGAAATAGGCTGGCCCAAGAGTGTGTTATTATACAAAACTGCCGCAGGCAAATACACCTTTGGCCCTATCTGGGATTTTGATTGGGGATTTGGGTTCGACTATGGACAAATGAAACACTTCGTGGTGGACGAAAGGCCATTGATCGGGAACAATAATCTCGGAGGCACCCGCCTATTCAGCCGCCTGATGCAAGACCCACAGGTAAAGAGAGCCATCACACAAAAATGGATTACATTCAAAAGCAGCAGCTACCCCAAACTGGTCAAATATCTCATAGATTATAATGCGGCTATCACCTCGTCACTTCACACCGACTATCAGGTGTGGAAGAGAGGATCAGGTGATGCACCTACAGAGCTCACGCACATGCTCAGTTGGCTCGACAGAAGAGTGCAATATATGGATAACCTGATTGGGGGATGGGGATTTATGGGTACCCCATAGCGCCATCCTCTCCACCATTATCGCCAGTATTCCAAACGGTCTCTTGTTGCCTCTTTCCATGAACTGCAACCTGCCAGTCCCAGTGTAAGCTCAGTATCTGCCAGGAGGTTCATCATCACTTCCTGCACACCCTGTGCCCCTCCTAAAGCTAACCCATACGCGTAAGGCCGTGCGACCAGGACAGAACGGGCCCCGAGAGCCATCGCTTTAAACACATCAGCGCCCCTCCTGATACCACTGTCAAATAAAACGGTAGTCTTATCCCCTACTGCCCCTACGATTCCGTCGAGCGTATCAAGCGAGCCCACAGCGCCATCGCATTGCCTGCCGCCATGATTTGATACTATGACACCATCCACACCCTGATCAATTGCTTTTCTTGCATCATCCGGATGCTGAATCCCTTTTACAATCAATGGAAGGTGGGTCATTTCTCTTATTACCTTAAGGTCGTTCCACGTGGTGGATGCATTGGAGAAACATGCTGCAAACGTCATCATTACTTTCATAGGGTCTTTAGCTCCATCGCCCAACAGCGAGCGGAACACAGGATCCGACAAGTAATTCGCCAGGCCCAACTGATAGAGGAATGGCAGGTAGGCATGTTGGATATCCCTTTCTCTCCACGCAAACACACGGGTATCAAGGGTTACTACAATAGCACTATAACCCGCCTTCTCTGCCCTCGTTAAAAGGCTCCTGGTAAAATCATTATTCCTTCCCCAATAAAGTTGAAACCAGTGCGGATTTTCTTTATGCACTTCTGCA
>JACFNA010000187.1:3811-5887 GCA_019455085.1 Chitinophagaceae bacterium | reverse complement strand
CAAAGATCGCGATGGGTTTGTAATGGGTGAAGGAGCCGGAATTCTTGTGTTGGAAGAACTGGAACACGCAAAAGCACGTGGTGCCAAAATCTATGCAGAAGTAGGTGGTGGCGGCGCTACGGCAGATGCACACCATATTACCGCACCACACCCCGAAGGACTTGGAGCAAAGAATGTAATGATTGTGGCATTGAAAGACGCCGGACTGGAACCAGGCGATATTGACTACATCAACGTGCATGGCACAAGCACTCCCCTGGGTGATATTGCCGAAACTAAAGCTATCCTTTCTGTATTCGGCGATAAGGCGTACGATCTGAATATCAGCAGCACCAAATCTATGACAGGGCACTGTCTGGGCGCCGCAGGAGTTATGGAAGCGCTTGCCTCTATTCTCGCTGTCACAGAAGACGTCATCCCTCCTACAATTAACCACTTCACTGATGATCCTGAACTGGATCCCAAACTCAATTTCACCTTCAACAAAGCGCAACACCGCGTGGTGAATGCAGCAGTAAGTAATACGTTCGGATTCGGCGGTCACAATGCTTCAGTGATAATCAAGAAGTACAAAGGATAACCTCTTCCCGTACTACACGTTTAAATACAGATTACAGTCATTTTTTCCATTTCAGCTAATCGCATAACCGTCAATTGGGCGATTGATGAGTATATTTGAATTTTACCGAAAATATACTTCCCGCATTGTTACAATTCCAAAGACTTTTTCCCTTAATAATTTCCATCGGATTCTTAATGGCTCCGAAAAAAGTAATTTCTCAAAACATAAAGCAGGCAGGCTCATATCCGGTGATGACAATTGAACACAAATTGAAAGGGAACTGGAGTATCTGGGGCGAGACCGAATGGCGTGCTGCCGGCATATTGAAAGACTTCTATTATTACGAAGTAAAAGCAGGGATGCACTATAAGCTTAAAAAGAATATTACACTCACTGCTGCCCTTGGAACCTACAACACCTTTGAAGAAGGTATCCGATACGATTACGCTTCGCGAAAAACAGAATGGAGGCTCTGGCAACAATTGAACGTGAAACAAAATACCCCCGTAATCTTCCCTGAACACCGTATCAGAGTTGAGGAAGTTATCACTGACAACTGGAAACTAAACATCAGATACCGGCTGCAACTAAAAACACCACTAAACAAAGCTACCCTCACGAAAGGCGCTGTGTATTTAAGCGTTTATGATGAGATATTTTTGCGACCTGAAAATCAATTGATCCGAAGAAACAGATTCTTTGGAGGATTAGGATGGGTAGTTTCTGAGGCTGTCACATTCCAGACCGGACTGCTCCGCCAGGTTGACTACAGGAAAAACGCAGATAACAAAGGAAAAAATTTCCTTTACCTGAGCACAAGTCTTAAACTTTGAAAACTTTCTCCCGGATTTCTTTCAAAACTATCTTCCTCAATCCTGAGACAGATAATCATCCAAAATAGAAGTATCGCTGAGCTAATAGGATAATTTCTTTTAACTTTATTACTCAGTTATGAATATTTCGCCGTTTAGTTCACTTTTTCTCACAAAGCAGGAAAGAGAGTTTAAGAAGCAATTGAGTAATATCCTTGGATACTCTCCGGGCAATATTGACCTGTATAAGACCGCACTCAGCCACAGGTCTGTCCGCGAAGGATCTGACGAAAACAATGAACGCCTCGAATTTCTGGGTGATGCCATTCTGAGTTCGGTGGTAGCTCACTTTCTCTTTATGAAATATCCATATAAAGATGAAGGATTTCTTACGGAAATGCGCAGCAAAATGGTAAACCGCCACCAGCTTAACAGCATCGCCATTAAGATAGGACTCAAGAAAATAACCTTTTTCAATAAGACAGATCAGTCACTAAAGATTTCACAGATATTCGGGAACACGCTGGAGGCACTGGTAGGGGCAGTATATCTGGACAGAGGTTATGAAGAAACGAATAAATGGGTTGCACGACACATAATTAACTCCCATCTCTTTCTGAAAGATCTGGAAGAAGTGGACATCAATCTGAAAAACAAACTCTACGGATGGGCGAACAAGAATGGTAAATCGCTCGAATTTGA
>JACFNA010000187.1:0-3801 GCA_019455085.1 Chitinophagaceae bacterium | reverse complement strand
AAACGATTGAAGAGCGCATAGAAGGAGGAAGAAAACTTTTTACTATCGGTGCATTCATCGACCAGCAACTCATTTCTGAAGGCCAGGCATTTAATAAAAAAGATGCCAGCCAGATAGCTGCTCAAAAAGCAATTGAGATATTGAATATTACATAAATTGCAAACAGCTTTTACCAGCACATATTAATGATATGAAGTTCGGACTACTCGGAAGCGGAAGTTGGGGCACCGCCCTGGCTAAGCTGTTAACTACAAACAGAAATGAAATAAACTGGTGGTTGCGAAGTGATGAAAACATCATATCGTTTAAAAGCCGCAGACACAATCCGCAATACCTGCGGTCAGCCATCTTCGATGTAGGACTTATCAATTTTTCGAGCGATCCTGTAAAAGTGATTGCCGACAGTGATGTCATCCTTGTGGCAGTACCCTCCGCCTTCGTAACAGATGCATTCTCCGGAATAAAAAAGGATGCGTTCAGAAACAAAAAGATAGTTTCAGCAGTCAAAGGCATTATACCTGACAAGAACATGTTGCTCAACGAATTTCTGCACAAGGAATACAAGGTGGCACTAAAAGACTACTTCACCGTGCTGGGCCCCTGTCACGCAGAAGAAGTGGCATCCGAAAAATTATCATACCTCACCTTTTCAGGTGTTGATGCCAAACAGACCAGAGAAATTGCGGAATGTTTTGCTACGCCTTACCTGAAAACGCTCTACAACACCGATATTTATGGCGCTCAATATGCAGCCATATTAAAGAACATCTATGCAATAGGAGCAGGAATGGCGCACGGACTTGAATACGGAGATAACTTTTTAAGCGTTCTTATAGCAAACAGTGCAGACGAAATGGCCGGATTTCTTAGAAAACAATTAGGACAGCAGGTTGAGGTAGGAAGCCTTATCCAAAGAGCTACTACGCATAACCAGAAGCGAACCGTGACCAACTACGCTGCAAGTGTGTACCTGGGCGACCTGCTCGTAACGTGCTACTCGCTCTACAGCCGCAACCGCACCTTCGGAAATATGATTGGCAAAGGATACTCAGTGGCATCGGCTCAATTAGAAATGAATATGGTAGCAGAAGGATACAATGCCAGCAGGTGCATTCATGCTACCAACAAAAAAGTTAAGGCAGAAATCCCCATTGCTGACACCGTATATCGCATCCTATGGGAAGGACTACATCCCGTAAAAGGATTCGAGCATATAGAATCTATCTTAGTTTAATAAACAACTGCCCTCCTTGAAAACCGTATTCTATTTCACGCTGATTTTTGTATTCTTTCTTACTTCGTGCAGTAAGGAGAAGATTATTACCAGCCCGGACGCTACAATTTCCTTTAGCAGTGATACACTTTATTTCGACACTGTATTCACCACAATAGGCTCTGTGACTTCATCTGTAAAGATTCTTAACGACAACGACCGGAAGTTGTTACTGAGTTCTATCAGGCTGGCAGGTGGTAATTCATCTCCCTTTAAAATTAATATCGATGGCGTGTCCGCATCCGAAGCCAATGATATAGCCATAAGGGCCAATGACAGTATGTACATTTTTGTGCAGGTAACCATAAACCCTGACAATCAGCAACTGCCTTTCATAATAGAAGATAGCATTGAGGTAAGATTTAATGGAAATACAAAATGGTTACAATTGAGAGCGTATGGTCAAAATGCAATCTTTCTGAGAAACCAGGTAATAGACACGGATACCCACTGGACCGATTCACTTCCATACGTATTGCTTGGGTCGCTCACCATCCGGCATGGTGCCACGCTTTATCTCGACCCGGGTACCAGAATATATACACACGCTGATGCGCCCATACTGGTAAATGGCACCCTGCATTCTGAGGGAACGGAAGAAGCCCCGGTAACCTTTTCGGGCGATAGAACAGACGCTGATTATAAGAATCTTCCGGCCTCATGGCCCGGAATCTATCTTACAGATTCAAGTAAGAACAACTTCATAAGGCACACAGTTATACAAAATGCATATCAGGCCATCGTCCTGCAGGGCATCCCCGATAACAGCAATCCAAAACTGACTATTTCGCAATCAATCATCCGCAATATTTACGATGCGGGGATACTGGCACTTAACAGCTCAATCGTTGCAGACAATTGCCTCATCATCAACTGTGGCAGCAACCTCGCATTACTAATGGGAGGCGACTATTCGTTTACTCATTGCACCGTAGCAAGTTACGGAAGCCTTTACATCACACACAAAAACCCAGTGCTCGCAGCCACTGACTACTTTGAAGAAGGTGGCACGCTCTATACTGCCGGCCTGTCTGCACAATTCACCAACTGCATCTTCTGGGGCGATAATGGGAACGTGGATAACGAAATCGTGCTGGTAAAAAAAGGGTCGGGGCAGTTTGACGCAGTATATAATAATTGCCTCTATAAGGCAAAGGAAACTGTAACTAACGCCGTTTTTACAAACAGTATCCTCAATGAGCCCCCCATGTTTGATAGTATCAACACTTCTAAGAACTTCTATGATTTCAGGTTTACAAAAAGCAGCAATGCCCCGGCAATTAATGCGGGAATAGTTACCGCATACCCCTTTGATTTAGAAGGCAAAGCACGAGACTCCCAACCGGATATCGGGTGCTACGAAAAATAACTATTCCGAGAAATTCAAAACGGCCCTGAGGGCGGCTATCCGCGGATGTAATTCTCCAACTGATCAATAGTACGCTGTTGCGTAATCAGTGTTTCTTTGATAAGATCACTAATAGATACAATACCAGCCAACCTGTCTCCGTCGAATACCGGCAGATAACGAATGTGGTTGTCATTCAGCAGTTCCATACAATGTTCAATTGTGTCAGTAGGGCTTACTTTAGGAAGATCCTTTGACATAATTTCTCCTACGGTTGTGTCTCTGGAGTTTCGGTTCTTCAAAATGATTTTCCTTGAATAATCCCTTTCAGTAAGAATACCTTTAAACTGATCCCCATCCATCACAACTACGGATCCCACATCATTTTCAGCCATAATGGTAAGCGCCTCTCTCACAGAATTATTAGGAGAAGCTGTAATCATTTTGTCACCTTTGCGATTCAGAAGATGCTTAACAAGATTCATGATTCCTAATTTTAGAGTGAAGAAAACTGTTCTGTCAAATTACAACTTTATTTTATAACCGAAAAAGAATTATCATCCGGCTGTCTTCAATTCACCATTCACGTCGTCACTCGCACCCTTTATAACTTCGGGTGATCTTCAACAAAATCACTGTAGCTTCATTCCTTTATTCGCTGAGACTCAGCAGGGTATTTCGCTGGCAATCACCCGTTTATCAACATCGGGAAAGAGAAATAGAATTACTTTTGAAACATATATGATTAAATCAGGCACTCAAGTTGCAGGCAGTTAGCACAGCCAAAGAGGAATATGAATGAAAAGATAGATCAGGGTAAATCCATTATCCATACAAGCCAGCCATCAGGCTCCAAACCGGTTCGCCGGATTCTGGTTTTCATTATTGTGTCGTTCGCTTTATTAATGATGACGATAGACCTCACTATTGTTGCCACAGCACTACACACGCTCCAGCATGAACTGCACACCACAATTAACTGGGCTGGATGGACAATCACAGCATATTCTTTCGGCTTTGTGCTGATGCTGCCCATAACCGGTGAATTGAGTGAGCGATACGGTCACAAGCGGATGTATCTGATATCTATCAGCCTGTTTACTTCAGCCTCCCTTTTGTGTGGATTGTCTGAAAATATCTATCAACTGGTGGCAATGCGTGTAATTCAGGCCGCCGGAGC
>JACFNA010000186.1 GCA_019455085.1 Chitinophagaceae bacterium | reverse complement strand
TGCAATGAAAATACATAATACCCTGGGGCCTGGCTTTCAGGTAGTCATCTATCAGCGGTGTTTGGCTTTTGATTTAAATAGAGCCGGCATTTCATTTCAGAGAGAAAAAGAACATACTATATATTACGATGGCATTGAAGTAGGCACACGCAGAGCTGATTTCGTGGTAGAAGAAAAAGTAGTAGCAGAATTAAAAGCATTGGTTAATTTAGAAGATGTGCATTTAGCACAAGCTAAAAATTATGTGGTAGCTTACGATTTTCCGCTTGGCTTGCTTATTAATTTCGGAAGCCAGAGTTTACAATACAAACTTATATTCAATCCAAAATATCATCCAAAACCAAATTCTGAAAATCAGAGTATTACTTAAACCCCTTATCTGAAAATTAAAAAAAATGAATGGTTACAACCCTATATATTCACAACAAAATCACATTCTGAAAATTCTAAAATCCAGTAAATTCCGATTCAGACAATAATAGGAGGTTGCAGATAAAAGAAATTAAAGCCTTGCATCATGAGTGAAATCATTATATATCAAACATCCGATAATCAGACTGAAATCAAAGTACAGTTTGACCAGGAAACTGTTTGGTTAAATCGCCATCAAATGGCATCGCTGTTTCACAGAGACATCAAGACCATTGGCAAGCACATCAACAATGTCTTTTCGGAAGGGGAATTAGAACAAAGTTCAGTTGTCGCAAAATTTGCGACAACTGCTGATGACGGCAAAACCTATCAGGTAGAACACTACAATCTCGATGTCATTATCTCTGTGGGGTATCGTGTCAAGTCCAAACGAGGTACCCAGTTTCGCCAGTGGGCAACACAACGGCTCAAAGAACATCTGACAAAAGGCTACACCATCAATCAAAAACGATTGGAAGAATTAGGTAAAATGGTGCAACTCATAGAACAATCGGGTAAAGCCGAAAGCCTGCAGTTGAAGGAAGCTAAAGGATTGCTGGACATCCTGAGCCATTACACCAAAAGTTTTGTATTGCTCAATCAATATGACAATAACAGCCTGCAAACCAAAAAGCTGAATGAAAATATTACTTATGAAATACAATACAAGGAAGCGAAGGCAGCCATTGCTGAACTAAAAAAGCAACTCATCGGCAAAAAAGAGGCTACAGAGTGGTTTGGCAACGAAAAAGATGATGGGTTCAAAAGCTCCCTTCAGAGCATTGTGCAAACTTTTGGCGGGCACTATCTCTATCCAAGCATAGAAGAACAGGCAGCGCACCTGCTGTATTTTGTTATCAAAAACCATTCGTTTACCGACGGCAACAAACGTATCGGAGCATTTTTGTTTGTGTGGTTTCTGGAAAAAAACAAGCACCGCTTTAAAAAATCCGGCGAATTGAAAATCAACGATAATGGCTTAACGGCAATAGCTTTGTTGGTGGCTCAAAGCCAACCGGCAGAAAAAGAACTGATGATAAAACTGATTATAAACCTTATTGTCTAAACCATGATTTTTTTGATTAAATGAAGCCTATGATTAATGAAGACTTTGATTAATGAAAAATATCCGGAGAGTGAATTGACAGGTAGAATCATTGGCTGTGCTATGGAAGTGCATAAACATCCGGGAAATGGTTTCCAGGAAGTGATATATCAGCGGGCATTAGGAAGTGAAATGCGAAATCAGGGATTGGAATTTAGTCGTGAGCACGAAATGGAGATATTTTACAAAGGAGAAAATATTGGCACACGAAGAGTTGATTTTTTTGTGGAAGGAAAAATAATGGTTGAATTAAAGGCGGTAATACAGTTAGAAGATGTTCATCTGGCACATGCAATCAATTACCTTGAAGCCTGTAAAATGGAAGTCGGACTGCTTATCAATTTCGGTAGTCAGCATTTGCAATTTAAAAGAGTAATGAAACCCAAAAAGAAATCATAGTCCATCAAACAATCAATTTAATCATAGTTCAGACAACCATGGCAATCATCACCGAAGACCAGATAGAAAAGGCAATCATCAGTGTGTTTGTAAACAACCTGGGTTACAGGCATCTGAACTGCTATGATGCGGACACAACAGAACGCGAGAGCGAAAGTGATGTGGTGATAAAGCCTGTACTGAAACGCCGGCTGAAAAAACTCAACCCACAGCTAAGCGACGAAATCATTGAACAAGCCTTTGGTGAAATCTGTAAAACCCGTTTCGACCAAAGTGATATTGAGGCCAACCGGGAGGTTTACTCCCTGCTGAAAGACGGTGTAAATGTGAACGTCACCACCGCTGCCGGCCGTACCGAACCAACACGGGTAAAGGTGATAGATTTTAAAGATGAGAAAAATAACGACTACCTGGTTACCTCTCAGCTCTGGATAAAAGGGGATTTCAGGCTTCGTCCCGATCTGATCGTTTTTGTCAACGGACTCCCTTTGATATTCATCGAGCTGAAAAACAGCAATGTGGCCGTGCGCAATGCTTACGATGACAACCTGACCCGTTACAGGAAGCACATTCCCTTGTTGTTTCGTTACAATGCCTTGTGCATACTCAGCAACGGTGTCGAAACCAAAGTAGGAGCCTTCAATGCAGGGTATGCTTTTTTCTTCAACTGGCTTCGTCCTGAAAATGAGATTCAGGTGCCGGATGTTGTAAGAATAAAAAAATATGGCGTTAGTTTAGATTATGCCGTCCTTGGCCTGTGCGAAAAGAAAAGACTGCTGGATTACATCGAAAACTTCATATTCTATTACAACGACACGGTAAAAATTGCTGCCAAGAATCATCAGTTCCTGGGTGTCAACAATGCCATTGAGAACTTTAAGCTCCGGTTGCAACACGATGCAGAAGGTACCGACCGGGAGAACAAAGGGAAACTGGGCGTCTTCTGGCACACACAGGGCAGCGGCAAAAGCTTCAGTATGATTTTCTTTACCCGGAAAATATTTCGTCAATTCACCGGCAATTATACCTTTCTGATTGTTACCGACAGGGAAGAATTAGACGGACAGATTTATCGGAACTTTTTAGGAGCAGGAGCATTCACCAAAGACACCAAGTGCCGGCCTGCCAATAGCGAAGAGCTTCGGGCTATGCTAAAGACCAATACGCGGTATATCTTCACGCTTATCCAAAAATTCAGATTCGACAAGGGCAAAGACTATCCGCTGCTTTCCGAACGCAATGATATCATAGTCATCGTTGACGAAGCACATCGCACTCAGTATAAAGAGCTGGCCGAAAACATGCGCACCGGCCTTCCAAATGCCCAGTACATCGCTTTTACGGGTACTCCGTTGTTAGGCAGTCGCGAACTTACTAAAAATTGGTTCGGAGATACGGTTTCGGTGTATAACTTCAAACAAAGTGTAGATGACGGCGCTACGGTTCCACTGTTTTACAACAAACGGGTGCCGCAGGTGCTGCTGCAGAATGATGACATTGATGATGACCTTGCCGATATCGTAACCGACGAAAACCTGTCGGATGAAAACCGGGAGAAGTTAGAGAGAGAATTCGCAAAGGAAATGAGTGTGTTGAAAGCCGATGACCGTCTGGAGATAATTGCGAAAGATATCGTTTATCATTTTCCCCGGAGGGGGTATTTGGGCAAAGGAATGGTCATTACCATTGACAAGTTCACTGCCGTAAAAATGTACGACAAAGTAAAACGACTGTGGGAAGAAGAAAAACGCGAACTGCAAAAGCAAATCAATGAATCTAAAGACCAGGGCGACCTGCCTGCCGGCCAGGCAGGAAAAGCCGAATTGAAACACATTTTGGAATGGATGAGGAAAATGGATATGGCGGTCATCGTCTGCGAGGAAGCAGGCGAAGAAGAGAAGTTTGAAAAAGAAGGATTGGATATAAGGCCTCATCGCAGGCGAATGAAATCGGTAGATGAGAACGGCCAGGAAATGGAAGACAAATTCAAAAATCCTGCAGATCCCTTGCGCCTGGTATTTGTATGCAGTATGTGGCTTACGGGATTTGACGCACCCACCGTTTCTACTCTGTATCTCGACAAACCGATGAAAGACCACACGCTGATGCAAACCATCGCCAGGGCCAATCGTGTTACAGATTATACCATTAATGGCCTCTCCAAGAAAAACGGGATGATTATAGACTATTACAATGTATTCCGCAATCTTAAAAAAGCATTTGCTTCTTACGGCGGCGGAAATATTGAAACGGGTACAGGAGATGGCGGTGACTCACCTGCAAGAGAAATTGAACACCTTTTTGAATTGTTGAGAGACGCGATAACTGAGTGTGAACAATACTGCCGGACACTCGGTATAGATTTAAATAAAATCAGAGAATCCAAAGAGATATTCAACAAACTCAGCCTGTTTGATGAATATGCCGATATTATCCTGAACAACGATGAGCAAAAGAACCAGTTCATTGTTTATGACAATACCATTGATGCACTTTACGAAGCCTGCAAACCCGAAATTATTCAACGAAAAAAAGAATTTTTAACAGCAACAGCTATTCATTATCTCCGTCAGGTGGTTGATGGCAGAGCCGATCGAAGTAACTTAGACAGTGCCAAACGAAGAATAAGCCAGCTTCTTGATGAAAGTATCATTGCACAAAAGAAAGCTGAAGAGAAGATGGATGCTAAAGGCTTAAGCTTAGCAGCCGAAGAAAGCGGATACCAAATCAAATCATGGAAACTAATTGACCTGAGTAAACTGGATGTTGCCAAACTGAAGGAAGAATATAAGGAGGCGCCGTACAAGAATATTGAGATTCACGATTTGCGTGTATTCATTCAGGATAAGCTTCAATTAATGATCAAGCAAAACGTGACCCGGAAAAGTTTTGCTGAGAAGTTGCAGGAAATCATTGACCGGTATAATGCAGGAACTTCGACCAGTGAAAACTATTTTGACGATCTGATGGATTTTGTTGAAAAAATGAAGGAAGAAGAAATGAGAGCCGTCAGAGAAGGACTGTCGGAAGAAGAACTGGAACTTTTTGACCTGCTGAAAAAAGAAAAGCTCACAAGGAACGAAGAACAGAAAGTAAAGCTGGCTGCCAAAAACCTGTTGCATCGTTTAAAAGAGGAACAACCTAAAGTGTTAATCAACGATTGGCACAAGGATACACAAACCAAACTTCAGGTTCAGGCAGCCATAAAAAAAGTCTTAGACTCCTATCTGCCCGATAGCTATGACAGAGCCATTTACGCCACTAAGTGTGATGCCGTGTTTGATCATTATTACGTAATGGCTACAACTGGTGACAAAAGGGCATTCTCAGCCTAGTCCAATAATTCAGATCTGATTTGACTCGTGTGCAGGATATTCTAAAATAAAACCCGGTCAACAAAGGATTTAACTTGAATAACAGAATTTATCACCAATGACAGGAAAGTACTTTTGCCAGTGGTGATCACCTTCCGGGTCAGGTAATAGCAAGCCTTGTTGCCTTCGGGCTATAGGAAGAAAATAGATCGTATCTAAAAAAATTTTGCGTTGATATATACAACCTTTTCACGGCGTATTACCGTCTTCATTTTAATAAAAAATTGTATATTGAGGCTTTATTAAAATTATTCATCATGGGAAAATTTGTTACAAAAACCGGAAAAAACGGACAGTATTATTTTAACCTCGTTGCCGGCAACGGGCAGGTCATTCTCAGTAGCGAGGGCTATACGACTGCAGCAGCCAGAGAGAATGGAATAGAATCTGTGAAAAAAAATGCAGGCAACGATTCCATGTATGAAAGACTCACTTCCAGTAATGGGAAGCCGTACTTCGCACTGAAAGCTGCCAACGGCCAGGTAATAGGGAAAAGTCAAATGTATGAAAGTGAAGCCGGCCGCGACAATGGTATTGCTTCAGTGAAAACCAACGCTCCCGGCGCATCGGTAGAAGAGGAAAAATAATTTCCATGAGTAAAGAAAAAGCGAAGTATTGGCTTCGCCTTTTCTTTTTAGACAACC
>JACFNA010000185.1 GCA_019455085.1 Chitinophagaceae bacterium | reverse complement strand
TAAGTTTATTGAATTGCGAACATAGGAAGTGGTTTTGTAATAGTGCAGCTTGAAGTTTTGGCCCCAACTTCAGTAATTCCAAATAACTTTAGTACAAAACTTAACAGACGCTTCATTACAACCTCTAATGTGGATGCCGAAGGATTTCGGCAGAGCATACTTAAGTGCATAACTTAATAGACGGTTCACCACTACCCCAACATTGCAAAGCCGCTGGACGTTAGTGCATTTCTATTACGGAAGGATTCTCCGTGGTTTGTGGTGGCCATGCCTTTAAGTATTCTGGTAACTTTTACGGCAGTAAGAAGGTGATAATTCTTTATTTTTAGCCCAAATCAAATTTATGAAAAGGATATTCTATTTTATGTTTTCAATGTCATTGATAGGAGCCATTACTTCCTGTGATTCGCAAAAGGATAAGGATGGGGAAAGTGAGAGCAAGGGTGTGGGGTATGATGAGGCCTTTAATGTAACGGCTCAGTCGTTTGCAGATATTCAGATTCTCAGGTATGAGGTACCCGGATTTGATCAACTAAGCCTTCAGCAAAAGGAGCTGGTATATTACCTGTCGCAGGCAGGCCTGGCCGGGCGTGATATTTTCTACGATCAGAAAAGTAAGTATAATCTGATGCTCCGTAAAACACTCGAGAATATGTATGAGACCTATTCGGGCGATAAGAATTCAGACGACTGGAAAAAGTTTGAAACTTATTGCGGGAGATTCTGGTTTAGTTATGGATTTCATCATCATTATGGCAATGAAAAGTTTTTTCCTGAATGCACGCCTGAATATTTTGTGAGTGTGGCTAAGGCCAGCGATGGTTCTAAATTTCCGATGAACGAAGGAGAATCCTTCGATGATTTTATGAAAAGGATTACAGATATTATTTACAATCCAGCTATTGAGCCCAAGCTTGTGGATTTTGGTGCCAATAAGGATGTGGTGAAGGCCTCGTCTGTAAATTTTTATGAGAATGTGACACAGAAAGAAGTGGAGGACTTTTATTCTAAGTTTAATTCAAGTGGTGAATCACCCATGTGGGGATTAAACAGCAAGGTGATAAAGGAGGATGGTAAATTGGTAGAAAAAGTTTGGAAAGTAGGTGGTATGTATTCCGATGCGATTACGAAGATTGTGTACTGGTTGGAAAAGGCCATTCCGCTTGCGGAAAATGATGCGCAAAAGAAGGCGCTTGAGTTACTGGTTGAGTATTATAAGACCGGTGATCTGGCCACATTTGACCAATACAGTATAGCCTGGGTGAACGACACGGCGAGTGTTACCGATGTGGTAAATGGTTTTATTGAAACATATGAAGATCCGCTGAGTAAAAAAGCGAGCTATGAGAGTGTGGTCAGCATGAAAGATATGGAAGCGTCCCGTAATATCAATATTCTTGCTTCGAATGCACAATGGTTCGAAGACAATTCTCCACTGATGGATGCTCATAAAAAGAAAGCAGTGAAGGGAATTATTGCAAAGGCGATTACGGTAATTAATGAGGCAGGACGCTTAGCCCCTTCAACGGCAATTGGAATCAACCTGCCTAACAATGAATGGATCAGAAAAGAGCATGGATCCAAGTCTGTATCTCTCAGCAATATTGTGCACTCATATAATGTCAGCAGTGCAAGTAGCGGCATGCTGGATGAGTTTGGAGTGAACGACACCGTAAAACAGAGAATTAAAAAATGGGGTAGCCTGGCAGCCGATCTGCATACTGAAATGCACGAAGTAATTGGCCATGCAAGCGGTCAGATCAATCCGGGAATTGCCACACCCGATAAGACATTAAAAAATTATGCTTCTGCACTTGAAGAAGCGCGGGCCGACCTGGTGGCACTCTATTATGCCATAGATCCCAAGTTAGTCGAACTGGGCGTAATGAGCACCACAGATGTGGGAAAGGCCGAGTATGACAACTATATGATGAATGGGCTGATGACACAGCTTACAAGGCTCAAATTGGGGGACAACCTGGAAGAGGCGCACATGCGTAACCGTCAGTTAGTGGCAGGATGGGCCTATGAGCACGGTAAGAAGGATAATGTAGTGGAGCTTGTAAAAAGAGATGGCAAGACTTATGTAAAGGTGAATGACTATGATAAGCTACGAGAACTCTTCGGCCAATTGCTCAGAGAAATTCAGCGGGTAAAATCCGAGGGAGATTACGAAGGGGGCAAAAAGCTGATAGAGACTTATGGCGTGAAGGTAAACCCTGAATTGCATAAGGAAGTATTGGAGCGGTTTGCTAAGTTGAACATAAAACCATATAAGGGGTTCATTCAACCCAAATTGACACCAGTAATGGAGGGAGATAAGATAGTAGATGTAAAGATTGAATATCCTGATAATTTCTTTTCACAGATGCTGGAGTATGGAAAACAGTATGCTCTTTTGCCTATCCATAATTAATAATCCATGAGAAAATCAAATATACTGCTGACGATAATTTTTTTCCTGATTTTCGGCAGTGCCGATGCACAGTCATATCAGCCTGCTGTTTTCAAAGATGCCGCGCGATTGGAGAAAATTAAGGCTGTATTGCCGAAACTGGATGCGCTGTTTAGCAAGTATGCGGCTGATAAAAAATTCCCCTCAATTGCCTTTGGAGTAGTGGTAGATGGCAAGTTGATTCATAGCTTTCACCAGGGAGTGATCAATCAGGAAAAAGGATTTAAAGCAAATCCGCTTTCAGATTACCATATTGCGTCCATGACGAAGAGTTTTACCGCGATGGCGATAGTGAAACTTAGAGATGAGGGCAAACTCTCACTCGACGATCCGATAGAGAAGTTTATTCCTGAAGCAAAAGGATTAAAAACACTGACAACCGATGCGCCTAAAATAACTGTACGCCATCTGTTGACCCATGATGCAGGTTTCCCTGAAGATAACCCCTGGGGTGATCGCCAACTGGGTAGGAGTACGCAATGGCTCAAAGACTTCTATGCTGCAGGAATTAGTTTTTCTACCACGCCCGGTACAGGTTATGAATACAGTAACCTGGGTTTTGGTACGCTGGGCCTGATCATCCAGAATGTGACAGGACAAACCTATCAGCAATACATAACCGAAAATATCCTGAAACCGTTGGGAATGAATCATACCTATTGGGATTATGATGATGTGCCGGATGCTCAGCTGGCTGTCGGGTACAGGATGGAAAAGGGGAAGTGGGTGCCTCAGCCACTTTTACATAGTGGAATCTTTGGTGCTATGGGAGGGTTAATCACGACCATTGATGATTTTGCAAAATACATGGCCTTTCATCTTTCAGCCTGGCCTGCAAGAGATGATGCGGACAATGGCCCTGTAAAGCGCAGTTCAGTCAGAGAGATGCAGCAGGGATGGAATTTTTCAAGGATATGGAAGGATGAGAAAGATTTTGCAGGCAAAGCCTGTCCGATACTGGATTTTTATGGTTATGGATTGCATCTGTATCAGAATTGTAATGATATGAAGGTGATAACTCATAGCGGCGGCCTTCCGGGATTTGGCTCACAATGGCGCATATTGCCTGACTATGGAATTGGAGTGGTGGCATTTGCTAATCATACCTATGCTTCGATGGGTGTGCCTGTTCAGGCAGCAATTGATTCTTTGTTGCTGCTGGCGGGTCTGCAGCCCAGATCGTTACCTCCGTCCTCTATTCTGGAAAAGAGGAAAGCCCAATTGGTAAACCTCCTGCCTTCATGGTCGGGCGCCAAAGAGTCAGGCATCTTTGCGGATAACTTCTTTGATGACTATTTTGTGGATGAATTAGAAGCACAGGCAGAAAAGTTGTACAAGACTATTGGTAAAATACAAAGGGTGGATGCGGTGGAGCCGCTTAATCAGTTGCGGGGTAGTTTTATGATTGTGGGTGAAAGGGGGAACCTAAAGGTGACATTTACCTTATCTCCTGAAACGGAACCTAAAGTGCAGGCATACAGAATATCCCTGATGGAGAAATAAAGGAACAGGGTTTAAAATAAAAAGGCCGGCACTTCATTAGATTGCCGGCCTTTTTTATCAGAATGATGTGCTTCGTGTGATCATTTAGTTTAGTGATTTCATGGCCAGGTACCAGTCCACCTGCTCTAATGAAGTATCTGCCTTTCTTTCAGCAAGAGCTTCAAGGGTTTTAGGAGCGCCTACAATCACCTTATCGCCCGGTTTCCAATTCAATGGCATTGACACTTTGTTTTTGTCAGCTGTTTGCAAGGCTACGAGCGCACGCTTTATTTCTTCCATATTCCTGCCTACATTCATTGGGTAATACATGATCAGGCGAATCTTTCCATTGGGGTCAATGAAGAACACCGCACGTACGGCAGCGGTTTCACTTTCTCCCGGCTGAATCATTCCATAACGTTTTGCTACTGACATATCCAGATCGGCAATAATCGGGAAGTTGAACAGTACCCCTGTCTTTTCATTTACGGCATTAGTCCATGCAATATGTGCATGAATGCTGTCTATGCTAAGCCCGAGCAATTTCGTGTTGTGTGCCGCAAAGAACTCAGAATCGTTGGCAAAGCCCGACAATTCTGTGGTACATACCGGGGTAAAGTCTGCCGGATGAGAAAAGAGCAGTACCCAACTGTCTTTGTTATAGTCAGAGAATTTCAGATTACCTGTAGTAGTTAGTGCTTCGAAATCAGGGGCCTGATCACCTATACGGGGCATTTGATTGTTTGTAACTTCTTGCATTTTTATTCTTTTTGTTAATCAGTTTTTGAATGGTGCGAATATATTGCGATATGTCCTGATTGCCTCATTTGGGGCGGATCAAAGGATGGATTTAAGAATTCATTTAGGCAATTTGTATTTGCGGAATAGCGGCTAAATGGTTTTCTTCTTTTCTTTCCTGAAGATGGAGAAGAATAATCCGCCCATAACTGCGCCATAAACAGTGCTGTTTATGGGTTTGGATGTAATCATACATGTGCCTGAAAGGCATCCGACATACTTCCAGTAAATAAATCCGGCTACGGCGCCGAGTACAATACCGCTTATGGTGAGGATATTATTTTTTATGAATTGCATGTTTATTCTGTTTTGTCACTTTGAGCCGGCTGAAGAGCGATTTTCCACAAGCCTCTTAACTCGCCAAGTTGGTATCCTATGGCTTTGTCGTTCGGGTATTTTGCCTGAATCAGTTGGAGTGTTTCCGGGGCAATGTCTGTATCCTTATTACCATGACACTTCAGGCAGGTGGGCATTCCAAGGGTAATAGCCTTGTAATAAAATATTTTGTTACCCTCCTGTAATACTACGTGTTGTGCCGGAGGTGCTGTCGCCTCCCTGGCCATGCCTTCTATAAGGTTCCAGGCCATGATATCGGTCTCTGTTTTTAGTACGTTATCAGGATTTCTGTTTTTATTGCTGATCCTCTTAATTTGGGCATGAAAAGCATTTGATAAGGAGTCGGTAATTGGTATTGCATTTTCATTGCAGAATGCCACGGCCCCGTTGACACCACTATCCGCGATCGCTTTGGTGACTTTAGATAATAAAGCTTTTTGCGCTTCGGATGCAATGTGGTTACCTTCTTCAAAATAAACCTGCTTCTCTTCTGGGTCTATTCCTTCAACGTGATTTGTAGAGCAAGACGTAAAGGATATCAGGAGAGCGAGTACTCCCCAATAAAGATGCTTCATAATGTTTTATTGGTTATTTTATTTCTTCGTATTCAATTTCTTTCCCCTTCTGCAGCCTTCCTGCATGGTTACGAGGTGGAGCACATTGTCCGCCTGCACAACATCCCACATTAAATAAGGGCATGAGAGAAAACAATCCTCCCAGAATTGCGAAAGACCAGTTTTGATCCATAATGCCCTTGATAAGAATAAAGACTCCCAGCCCAAGGCGCAGCAGTCGCATAAAATTCCATCCTGCCAGGTAGGTTTTGATTTTATATGTCATTGAGTCCTCCATCTGTTTATCTTTTCTTTTTGATTAGGTTAAT
>JACFNA010000184.1 GCA_019455085.1 Chitinophagaceae bacterium | reverse complement strand
GTGCATGTGTGCATGAGGTACCTCAATGCCTACTACACTTATTGCACAACGATTGCAGGGGAATGCTTTTTCGATTGCGGCTGCGATTGGTTTTGCAAAAACCAGTATTTCTGAAAGAAGGCTGTCCGGCATATCAAAAAATTTATCTATTTCCTGCTTGGGTATCACCAGTGTATGGCCTTCCACCAATGGGTTGATATCGAGAAATGCAAAAAACTTTTCGTTCTCTGCTATCTTATACGAAGGAAGTTCACCACTGATTATTCTGCTAAATATGGTCATGTGATTCAATTTCGTTTTATAATCTACAAAATTAAACCGAAATTTTTTCCACTCTGAATTTTAGTAACCCGGCAGGAGCCTGAATTTCTGCTACCTCGCCTACAACCTTACCCAGAAGGCCGGAACCCACAGGAGAACTCGCAGATATCTTTCTTAGTTTCAGGTCTGCTTCCTTTTCAGAAACGATCTGATAGGTAATCTGTTTCTTGGTGTTCATATTGGTTACTGTTACGTGCGTCAGTATAGAAACGCGGCTTGTATCCAGCGTGCTGGCATCTACTATCTTAGAGTTCGCGATAGTGCCCTCCAATTGTTTGATCTTGGCTTCCAGGATACCCTGAGCTTCTTTGGCGGCATCATATTCTGCATTTTCTTTCAGGTCTCCTTTTTCTCTTGCTTCAGCAATAGCTTTTGATACAGCGAGACGATCTACTGCCTTCATTTTTTGTAGCTCCTTCTGCATTTCTTCAAAAGTCTCTTGTGTTACATAACTTATCTGTGTCATGGCTTTAATATTTAAAGTAAAAGAATGTAAAAAATAGTATGGAAAGTGTCAGTACCGGATACAGAAGTGCCTCAGGACCCTCAAGGAGTCCAGCGGCTCTTTTCGATGAAATTCGTTTCTGTACTTCATTTTTCGGGTTTCAGTTCTGACTGAAGTAAAAAAAATACAACGCTCTGTACTATTCAAAGCGTTGTATGTTCACAAATATAATAAAATAATTGGAAAAAACTACAATTCCAGTTTTTCCAGTAACACTGTGGCCATTTTGTACAGGGCTTCGTGGCTGTAGCCGGCTATATGCGGCGTGATGATGGTGTCGTGTCGTTGAGTGAGCAGCCTTAGTTGTTGTTTGTCCGTTTCACTTCTGCTTTCGGGTCGTTCGTTTTCCAGTACATCGAGCCCCGCCCCGGAAATCTTTCCGTTTTCAAGCGCCCTGATCAGCGCAGCAGTATCGGTTACCTTTCCCCGGCAGGTGGAGAGGAAAATGGGTTTTCTTTCCAGTAAATTGAAGAATGCATCATTTGCGTAGTGGAATGTCTCGTCGGTCAGTGGAAGATGCAGGCTGATGACGTCACAGTATCTGGCGATTTGTTCGGGGTTGGCTTCTTTGATGTATCCGCTTCCAAAGCCAAATTTATATTTATCATTTGCCAAAACAGTGACTTCAAATGATGAAAGCAACGAGGCGAATGTACTTCCGGTATTGCCATAACCAATTATTCCGATAGTCTTTCCTTCCAGTTCAAAACCGCGATTGGCATCTCTGATCCATTTGCCATCTTTCACTTCCAGATAGCTGCTGGTAATTTTTTTTGAGAGGTTAAGCAATAACCCCATGGTGTGTTCCGCCACTGCTTTACGATTCCCTTCAGGGCTGCTTACACAGCGAATGCCCTTGGATTCGGCAAAGGCAACATCTATCAGTTCCATGCCGCTGCCCAGGCGGCCAATCCATTGAAGCCTGGAAGCCTTCAGGAGAATCTTTTGATCGATCTTCAGCCGGGTAGTGACAATCAATCCTGTTGCTTCACCAATACAACCGGTTAATTCTTCATAGGTTATACTTTCAGCAGTTCTGACAGTGTATCCTTTCTCCTGCAGGGTGGCAGCAAGCACAGGATGTGCACCGGCAGTTATGATAACTAACTTTCCCAATTCTTAAAAATGTTGCTTACACACTGGCAATCATACTGATTTCTACATTCACACTCCGTGGCAAAGCCTTCACCGCCACCGTTTCGCGGGCAGGGTAGTCTCCCTGAAAGTGCTTTCCATACTCTTCATTAACTTTTGCGAAGAGGCTCATATCAGTGAGAAAAATCGTAGTCTTCACAACGTTAGCAAACGTAGCTCCTGCTGCTTTAAGTACAGTGTCCAGATTTTTCATCACCTGCGCAGTTTCCTCAGCTACACTGCTGTTTTTCAGTTCACCAGTCCCGGGATCCATACAAACCTGACCTGAAAGGAATAAAAGATTACCTGCTTTTACTGCCTGGTTATAAGGTCCGATTGGAGCAGGGGCCTGATTGCTGTTAATGATTTCTTTGTTCATAATGAAAAGTGTATTTGATTATTAATGATGTGCAAAAGTATCATTCATTTAACAAACTTATTTTTGCAAAAAAGAAATAATGAGCATTTTGATTTGTGCCAGTGATACCCAGTTCAGTGAGATAGCAGAAGATAGTCTGGCGCTTACAAATGATCTGTACAGAATTCATTCTCTCAAAGGGTTTCGTACGACTTCCGGGTTTGATGCCTTTTTTTTTCTGAATGTGGCTTACGAAGATATTCACCGCATTGATTTTAATGACCGGCCGGTATTTTTGAACGAGGTAATAAGGACATCGGCGGAACTCTCACTCCCAAAAAATTTCTTCAGGTTGAATGCATGGCCTGGATTCCTCAGAAGAGGTCTGTGGGAGGTGGCAGGGGCAGCAGATGAAAGAGCAAAAAAGGCGGCTGCCATTCTGGGCAGGCAACTTGTATTTGTTGGTGATGTGCCGGGACTGGTGTCGGCTACCGTGATTTGTAATATTATTTTAGAAGCGAAGATTGCGCTTCAAGAAGGGGTAAGTACCAGAGAAGAAATAGATAAAGCGATGAAACTGGGTACAAATTATCCGATGGGGCCTTTCGAGTGGGAGGAACGGATAGGTACAGAAAATGTGGAACAACTACTGGAGCGACTGCGCAGGTATGAATGACCACAGTAAAGGAAATCGAAAGTATTTTGAAAAGATGCGAAAGACATTATTGATTCATACGGCATTGGGCGAGGCTATAATTGCATTGGCATCAGATGACCGCCTCATAGAAGTTCTGCACAATAACAATCCAAAAGAGCACAGTTCCTTTCTTCATAAGGGCATTCAGCAATTATTGAGAAATAACAATCTAAAGCCTGGAGACATCACGCTGATTGGTACCACTACCGGTCCAGGCAGCTATACAGGAATCCGTATTGGGATTGCTGCAGCTAAAGGCCTTTCTTTTGCACTTGGTATTCCGATTGTGGGATGCAGTATGCTGGAACTTATTGTACGTACTGCGATGGAGCAAACACAATTTCGGGAAGTATTCTGGGTGCCGGTTATTCATGCAAGGCAGCAGGAGTTTTATTATGGTATATATTCTGAGAGGGGAGAACCTATTCATCCTGAAGGATTGATTAATTTAAAAGAAGACAGGTTTCCTGAAATTCAGGAGAATCAATGTTTTACAGGCCTGAGACAGGAAGAGGCAGCGTTGCGTAAGGAGGTTCCGGGCAGTGACCCCGTATTTGTAGAATCTATTTCTGCGCAGGCTTTTCTGCAGCTCGTACTTCATAAATACAAATCAGGCAAATCAGTCGATGCCGCCGGTTTGTTGCCTAATTATCTTAAGGAGGCTTTTACTACTTCGCCTAAAAGCCTGTGACAGGATTTTAATATTTTATTGTTTAATCTCTAGGAGCAAATATCTTATCTTAGTTACCCATCTATTTGAAAACACAACCAGTATTTTAAAGAAAATCCTACAAGTATGAACTATGATACACTAATGGCACCGCACCATGCGGTCGACTCTGAAGGTCCATTGAAAGAAAGCGATTACCTGAAGATTAAGAAAGCAGCACTTGTATTGCGTGCTGTGAATCACCGTTTAAGACAGCAGATTATTCAAACCATTTACGAACACAAAAGAATTTCTGTTACTGACCTCTATGTAAAATTGAGGCTTGAACAGTCAGTTGCTTCTCAACATTTAGCTATACTTCGTAAAGCTGATGTAGTTACCACAGTGCGTGATGGTAAGTTTATTTTCTATGCTGTTAACCAGGAAAGGATCGACGGGATTATGAACTTCGTAAACAATCTGGTGGGATAAGACGATGACCAGTTTGTCTATTGAAGAATTCCGTGATTCTCTAAGCAATGAAAATGTCTTGATAGACCTTAGAAGTCAGGAAGAATTTACTTCCGGGTTCCTGCCCGGAAGTATTTTTTTTGAGTTGGATCAATTGAGTCATTTACTCGGGCTATTTTTCAACTCAGGTGACAAAGTGGTTTTTATGGTGCCTGCACAACAACTTCCTCTGTTGAAAGCGCAGATAGCCACGATAGGAGAAGGTTTGCAACTTTCTTTCTTTGAAGCGGAGAACTGGAATTGGGATCGACAGAAAGAAATAGATATGATTATTGACGTGGATGCAGAAGAGTTGGGACTGGATATAAAATTTGACGATCACATCATATTAGCCGACCTCAGAGATGCCTCTGATTTTGAAACCGTGCATCTGACAGGATCTACATCGATTCCTTTAAAAGAACTTTCAGATGTGGCACAGATTGCAGGGCTGGATGAAGGGGGCACTATTTATCTCTATGGAAAAAATAGTGCAGATGCAATTACAGCAGCCTCTTTGCTTAAGAGGCATGGAATACACCAGATAAGAGTTGTAAAAGGCGGGTGGAAGACCATTTCAGAAGAGCCTTCCATTGAAAAGTTTTACGCGAAACAAAAAAAGAATTAATCCCACCTGGGATGGAATAACAGCCGGCGAATTCATGCGGTAAGAATCAGTACCGACAGATAACCGACTATTATTCCAATACAGAATTACTTACCAGCCTTTCTTAGCTACTCCGTCTTTAATAGCTTCAAGAGCCTTTGCTTCGCTAAGCATAGTAGTCATTTTATTTCCCTTTCCATCATGTCCCTGCGCCATGTAACCACCTCTGGAAGTTTTGGTGATAACTGCATCCTGCATTGGTACATTTTTTTCCTTGGTTTTCATACAATATGCCGTGATCATCTTTGACATAGAATAAAATTTAATTGTTTAAAAATGTTTATTACACTTTGATGAATATCAAGTGGATTTGTAAATTTAAGAGATAATGTTTATTCTGACACAGGTTTTTGCACAACTTCTGATATCCCGGGTAAATTTTCCCAACAGGTTACGAATCCCCGGCGTGCTATAAGGCATCAATCCTGCCTGAACCACACGCGTCTTATGCGGCGAAAAAATTGTCTGATTGACTCATGATAAACTTTTATGCCTTACCGTGGCAATGCTTGTATTTCTTACCACTCCCGCAGGGACACAATTCGTTTCTTCCTATTTTAGGTTCAGCGATGACAGGCTCGTGGCGCGCAGCTTCTGAAGGATCATGGTATTCGTTTTCACTGTTCATCAATTGCTGGTTACCGTGCGATTCAACATAGGCCTCTTTGCGTTGTTGCAGCTTGCTCATGTCTGTCTTTCTTCTTTTTTCGTCAATCACTGAGCTGGGTCTTGCCTGTTCTACAGGGATTTGGCAGTGCGTGAGGAAACTTACAATGTCTTTGTTTACACTGTCATTCATTTGTTTGAATGCCGAAAATGCCTCGATTTTGTAAATGATAAGCGGATCTTTTTGTTCGTAGCCTGCTGTGGACTGTACACTGTGCCGAAGGTCGTCCATAGCCCTGAGGTGCTCTTTCCAGGAGTCATCAATGAGAGCAAGTGTTACGTTTCTTTCAAGCGCATTAATCAACTCTGCACCTTCTGTATTGATTGTCTTGTCCAGATGTGCAATAATGTTCATCCCTCTTTTTCCATCTGTAAAAGGCACTGCCACATTAATAATGGAGGCGCTTTGTTCCTTACGGATATTTTTTATAACAGGGAGTGTTTGCTGAGCAAGGT
>JACFNA010000183.1 GCA_019455085.1 Chitinophagaceae bacterium | reverse complement strand
CAACGGATGTCTGCCAAATTACAAAATATAGTATTTCCTGCAAAGACAAAGGTGAAGCCACCGTGCACTTCAGCATGCTATTCCTTACTTCCGGGTAAAAATTCTGCCCGTAGGGCCGGGGTTGTCTAAACCGGAACTGCGATAATCGGAACAGTGCTATGATAAGCAAGCATTTTGGTATGGCTTGTCTTGAAAAGCTGACTCAAAAAGCTGTGTTTCTTGGGCAATGTGATGATTGCATCAATTTCACGCGACTCTACAAAAGAACTTATTCCGTCCAGGAAGTCATACGCCCTGAGGAATGCATACTCGGGGTTATATTTACCCCGTCCTTCTTCCATTGAGCGCTTTTCTACTTTATATTCTTCTGACAATTCTACATAGTGTTCCTCATCCACATTCAGCACCTCCAGTTTAGGATGGAACATGTCCAGTAGTTTCTTAATTGCATCAAATGGGTGGGTCCTGGCTACATCTTTAAAGTCTGAGGTAAATACTACTTTCTTTAACCCCTTGAAATGTGCCTGAGGAGGAATAATCATTACAGGACAATTTACATTGCGCACGACATTAAGTGTATTTGTCCCCATAAATACCTGCTTTATCCGGCTGCTACCGGTAATGCCCATAATGATAAGGTCTATCTTATTACCCTGCACATAATCGCTGAGGTTCTCGATAAAACCACCTTCTTCTGCTACACAGGAAATAAAGAGCGAACCAGACTGATTTAATTCTTTCTTAACCTCTTCCAATGCTCCTTCGCTCACCTTCTGACGAGACCCCTCATCTTTTGCAGAAAGAGTGGCTAATGTAATCTTGCTATATACATGATACAGGATCAGGTGAGAGTCTGCAATCCCCTGCACTAAACCGGCTGCGTATTTTGCTGCGTTCAATGAAGTTTCAGAAAAGTCAATAGGAACCAGAAATTTTTTCATAAAAAGTAGGTTTTATTGTGTCTTGAATTTAAAATTCGTGTGCAAAGGTAAAACTCATAAAGATGAAAAAAAATGATATTCGTCGTTTTTTTGACTGATTTTCTGTCATTTTCGGAAAAAACAGGGTAATTTCTGTGAAGAACCTGTGAATAATTTAGCAAGCTCTTTACAGCCTTATACTTACCTTAAAAGCACAATTCCATATATATTTGCCGTTGCCCGTATCTGAAGTAATTCTGATAAATAAGCCGGTTATTTTTTATCCGGCAGGGATGGATGGCAGGGCGCAGATATGGGACACAATCAATTAAAAATATTCGACCCGTGAAGTTAAAGAGTCTGGAAATTAAGGGGTTCAAAAGTTTTGCAGATAAAACAGTTTTGAATTTTGACGATGGAGTTACAGGGGTAATTGGCCCCAATGGATGTGGAAAGAGTAATATTATCGACAGTATCAGGTGGGTGATAGGCGAGCAAAAGATTAGCCAGCTCAGAAGTGAGAATCTGGAGAGCCTTATATTCAATGGCTCAAAGAACCGGAATCCCAGCGGCCTCGCAGAAGTAAGTCTCACGTTTGAGAATACCAAAAATCTGCTTCCCACTGAATTTAATACTATCACCGTTACCCGTAAATACTACCGGAATGGCGACAGTGAATACAGGCTTAATGATGTCAACTGCCGCCTTAAAGATATCCATAACCTCTTTATGGATACAGGTATCAGCACAGACAGCTATGCCATCATTGAGCTTGGAATGGTGGATGACATTATCAAGGATAAAGAGAACAGCCGGCGCAGGATGTTGGAACAGGCTGCAGGTATTACTATCTATAAGACAAGGAAGCGCGAAGCCAAACTGAAACTGGATGCCACGGAACACGACCTGGCAAGAATTGAAGATCTTTTGTTTGAAATCAATAATCAGCTAAAAACGCTGGAGAATCAGGCGAAAAAAGCTGAAAAATATTTCGAGGTAAAAAGAGATTACAAAGAGACCAGCATTGAACTTGCAAAAGCAGCACTTGAAGGGTTTAATCTCACCTATCAGGAACTCACGGAAAAGCAAAATACCGAGACTGATAAAAAGGCAGAAGCGGAAGCATCGATTGCAAAAGCAGAAGCGGAAGTAGAAAAGGATAAAGTAACCTTTATCGAGAAAGAAACTGCGCTGCAAACACTTCAGCAACAATTTAATGAACTGTCGAACCAATTGCGCGATAAAAAGAGCAATGAAAACCTGGCCAACCAGAAGTTAAGTCACCTGAAAGAGAAGGAGCAGGGACTTAAAGACTTTATCGGTAAAGCCGGCAGTCAGGTGAAGGCCATTGAAGAAAGTATTGTGTTTACAGAAACTCAGATAACTGAAGAAGAAAAAGGACTTGGTGAGCAGTCAGAAGCATTGACAGGCCTGAAAGAACAACTGGAAGCCAGAAGGCTTGTATTTGACGAAAAACGCAAGGCAGTAGATGATCTTCGTCAAATGCAGTTACAGATTCAGCGAAACAGGTTTGAGGCTGAAAAAAATGTAGCAGTAGCCGATACATCCATCACAAATATTGAGCGTACCGTACACCTGCTGAAAGATGAACAGGAGCAACGAAAGACGAATCTGGAAACACTCAGAAGCGATAAATCACAAAAGGAAACCTCTCTTCATGATAAGAAGTCAGAATTTGACCATCTCACCGAAGAGAATGAACGGATAAAAGCTGAAATACTAAGTTCGCAGGCTTCCATTGAAAAACTGCGTAACCAACTTATTGGTGAAAACCGTGTGCTGGATTCTAAACAGAATGAATACGATCTGTTGAAAAACCTCATCGACAAGATGGAAGGATATCCTGAGAGTGTGAAGTATCTGCACAACCGTGCGGAATGGATGAAGGATGCTCCATTGCTTTCAGATATACTTTATGTAAAGGAGGAGTATCGTGCAGCAGTAGAAAATATTCTGGAACCTTACCTCAATTATTATGTGGTACCCAATGAGGAAACTGCGATAAAGTCTATCCGATTGCTCGAAACAGACAAGAAAGGAAAGGCCAAATTCTTTATCCTTGACCGGATTGTACCCGAAGATAACAGGTTGCCAAACCCTGCCGGGAATGTAACAAGTGCAATGGATGTGGTAGAGGTAGAGGACAGGTATGCCGCGCTTGCAAAGAAACTGCTGGGTAATGTGTGCATTGCAGAAGATGAGGAAGCCTTCCGACATGCAAGTGGTGTGGTTCTTGAGAAAAGCGGTCGGATGGTAAAAGGTGACTACTCTATTTCAGGCGGAAGTGTAGGCCTCTTTGAAGGCAAGAAAATCGGCCGTGTAAAGAATTTAGAAAAACTTGCAGCAGATATAAAGACTCAGAAAGAGAAATGCGAAACACTTAAATCTCAGATTGAATCCATTTCTTCTCAGGTAATACACCTGAATGTAAGCCTCAAGGAGAAACAACTCAATGATCTGCAGAAAGAAATAAATGATCTGACCAACAGTCTGAATGCCGTAACAAATAAGATTGAGAATCTGGAACAGCAGGAGGAACGTGCCTTATTGAGAATGGGAGAGTTGGGGAAACAATTGGATCAGACGCGTTCGGGTATTTCGGATACTCGTGGACTTCTTAGCCAGCTTAATGAAAAAGCAGAAGGCCATGAAGCTGTATTAAAAGAAGCCAGTGAGAGTTTTATGCTCGCAGAAGAGGACTTTAACAGCCACAACAGAAAATACTACGAAGCAAACCTCCAGTTAAATAAGCAACAAAGCAAAGTGCAGGCTATCAAGCAGGAACTGGCGTTCAAACAATCACAGGTAGCCAACCTGCAGAAACAACTGGAAGATAGTGAAGTCCAATTGGCAGAGGCGCTGCAGCAGATAGAGGCCACGAGTGATGCACTTGCCACACTTCAGGAAGCAATTGTAGCCCAAATGAAGCAAAAGGAAACGGAAGAAGCCAGGTTGAATGAAGCAGACACGCAATTTCATATCTTCAGGAATGAACTCACAGAAAAGGAGAACCAGCTACGTTTACTTCACAGGTCCAAAGAACAGGCTGATCAGGCAGTATCTGCAATCAAAGACCATCTGAACGAATTGAAACTTCAGTTGGCAGGAATGAAGGAGAGGCTTATGGTAGAGTTTCGTGTAAACCTCGACGATATACTCGAGGAGGAGAGGACTACCAGCTTTTCAAAAGATGAATTACAGGAAAAAAATGACAGGCTGAAAAAACGGCTTGATAATATTGGTGAAGTTAACCCTACCGCTATAGAAGCCTTCACTGAAATGAAAAAGCGGTACGACTTTATCACCGAACAGAAGAATGATCTTGTAGAGGCCAGACAAAGCCTGAGACAGACAATAGAAGAAGTAGAAGCTGCGGCCAACCAAAAATTCCTTGAGACATTTAATCAGGTACGTGAGAACTTCTCAAAAGTCTTTAAAGCGCTCTTTACAGAAGACGATTCAGCAGATATGGTGCTCGTGGATCCGGACAATCTTGCAGAGACCGGTATCGATGTAGTAGCTAAACCTAAAGGGAAGCGCCCTACCAGCATCACACAGTTGAGCGGAGGCGAGAAGACTTTGACTGCTACGGCGCTGTTATTTTCAATTTATCTCATTAAGCCCGCACCCTTCTGTATCCTCGACGAAGTGGATGCACCGCTCGATGATGCCAACGTGCAGAAGTTCACTCAGATGATTCGTAAGTTTAGCAAAGAATCCCAATTCATCATTGTAACACACAACAAGATGACGATGGCCTCTGTAGATGTAATTTATGGTGTGACCATGCAGGAGCCGGGGGTAAGTAAACTGGTGCCGGTCGACTTTCGTGGATTAGAGCACGAATATGATACGGTGGAAGCAGATCTGGCTACATAAGTACTGGTAACAGCAATAAATCATTAACTCTTAAAGATGACACCTGAGAGAAAAAACAGGCTGGAAAGTGTATTGTCCAAACGGCAGCCCAACCTTACTGTGGTGTTGGAAAACGTGTTTGATCCGCATAATGTTTCTGCGGTAATGCGTACCTGTGATGCCGTAGGTATTCAGGATATCTATATACTAAACAACAGAATCCCTCCACACAAAAAATGGGGGTTCAGGAGTTCCTCCACTGCAGCTCAATGGCTTACGATTCATCAGTTTACCAATGTGGAAGCGTGTTTTGATGAATTGCGAAATAATTACGAACGAATTTACGCCAGTTACTTGGGCGAAGGATCCAAAGACTTATACGGGATGGATTTTTCAGAGTCCATAGCGCTTGTTTTTGGCAATGAGACTTTTGGCATCAGCGATGAAATCAGGAAACTCACCGACGGAGAATTTGTGATTCCCCAGATGGGCATTATCCGGTCGCTCAATATTTCTGTTGCCTGTGCGGTGACGCTTTATGAGGCCATGAGGCAGAAAAGAATTGCAGGCCATTACGATCGGAAGATGATAAGCCCTGAAAAGTCAGCAATAGTAAGAGCGCAATGGGGATTATCCCAAAATGATGACTAATATCAGACTGAAATGACTGGGCAATCCTATAAATTTGCATTGCCAAAAATATGTAACGCAATGAACCTTAATTTCCAAAACACTGAAAACGCATTTGCATATAAATCTGATAAAGAACTGAAAGGAGCACGATTCCTTTTTTCCTCAATGTCGAAATCCTGGTTGGTAAAGCTCGGTATCTGGGCAACACCCCTTGCGTTACGGTGGAATCTGCCTGTGAAAGGGCTCATCCGGAAGACCATATTCAGGCAATTTGTAGGAGGCGAAACACTTAAGCAGACCACCTCTGTGGCGGATCACCTGGCCAAATTCAATGTGCAGATTATTCTGGATTATGGAGTGGAAGGGGGCCAGGGCGAAGACAAGTATCAGCATGCAATGGAGGAGTTTATCCGGGTAATCAATTTCGCTTCAGGTCAGCCTAACATACCTTTTATGAGCATCAAAGTGACAGGGATGGCCAGATTTGGGCTCCTGGAAAAAATTCATGCTCAGTCAGACTACAATGATGTGGTAAGAGGTGAGTTGCAAACAGATCACCTTTCTGCTGAAGAAAAAGC
>JACFNA010000182.1:3675-6106 GCA_019455085.1 Chitinophagaceae bacterium | reverse complement strand
CCACTACAACAAGGATTAAGACATTAAAATGTTTAATTTCTAAATTTATGATTCGGCCGGAGAGGCACATCCACTACAACAAGGATTAAGACTTTATGTTCATAGAATTCAACGCTTTCAGGCATAGATGCCGGAGAGGCACATCCACTACAACAAGGATTAAGACTCATCATTTGATGAACATTCGTACTCCCAATGTTCAGCCGGAGAGGCACATCCACTACAACAAGGATTAAGACATATGGAACAGTCCAATGAGCTACATCTGTTATGTGCCGGAGAGGCACATCCACTACAACAAGGATTAAGACACGAAGAGAATATACCTCAACCTTGTGTTTTGTGCGAGCCGGAGAGGCACATCCACTACAACAAGGATTAAGACACTGGATTATAAACCATAGAGTCGTTCAAAACCGTGCCGGAGAGGCACATCCACTACAACAAGGATTAAGACCTGTCATTTATGGTGCGTTTGGGCCCGTACTGCCGCCGGAGAGGCACATCCACTACAACAAGGATTAAGACAAAATTTTATTCAGTTCGTACATTACAGAGATTTGAGAGCCGGAGAGGCACATCCACTACAACAAGGATTAAGACAAAAGAACTTTATAATTATATACCTCAAAAATGCACGCCGGAGAGGCACATCCACTACAACAAGGATTAAGACAAATCAAAATACACTCCATCCTCACTGATAGCCTGGGCCGGAGAGGCACATCCACTACAACAAGGATTAAGACATCGCGTCGTAGAGTTCATCTTGATACGAAGAGCTGCCGGAGAGGCACATCCACTACAACAAGGATTAAGACGGTAACGATTTTTATTTTATCGCTGTTAGTCATTAAGCCGGAGAGGCACATCCACTACAACAAGGATTAAGACTTAAATGATTTTTTTTCAATGTTTTAAATTTTAACATGCCGGAGAGGCACATCCACTACAACAAGGATTAAGACTTGAAGTAGATTGCTGTAAGGATTACGTTTTTTGAAGCCGGAGAGGCACATCCACTACAACAAGGATTAAGACGCCACTTAAATAATTATGGACAGTCGTATAATGGATAGCCGGAGAGGCACATCCACTACAACAAGGATTAAGACCTGGCTATCCTATAATAAGGACGGCCTTCTCTTGAAAGCCGGAGAGGCACATCCACTACAACAAGGATTAAGACTAAGGAAAGACTCCCAACATTACTGCTGAGAGTCTGCCGGAGAGGCACATCCACTACAACAAGGATTAAGACTGAGTGTTGATGAGTTTAAACAATGGATAAAAAGAGCCGGAGAGGCACATCCACTACAACAAGGATTAAGACAAGCCGCTGAAATACGTAGGGTTAATATCGAAGAGGGCCGGAGAGGCACATCCACTACAACAAGGATTAAGACAAAATGTCCAGGTTTTTTAATTTCAATTCCTATATGGTGCCGGAGAGGCACATCCACTACAACAAGGATTAAGACAAAAAGGTACAGGTTTCTCTGTATGTACTAAGCTCGCCGGAGAGGCACATCCACTACAACAAGGATTAAGACAACCGTTATCGGAGTGCCACTCTTTTGAAATGACGACTGCCGGAGAGGCACATCCACTACAACAAGGATTAAGACAGTTATTATTCTATCAACAAATATAATTAATGCCGGAGAGGCACATCCACTACAACAAGGATTAAGACTCTGTTACTGATTCCGTCAGGCAGGCTTTAGTAAGCCGGAGAGGCACATCCACTACAACAAGGATTAAGACTGCCATTAACGCTTACCATTCGTCCTGTTTCTTCATCAGCCGGAGAGGCACATCCACTACAACAAGGATTAAGACTATGCAAGGGCCCAGCCTACAGCGTTCTGTTTTATGCCGGAGAGGCACATCCCTGCCTGCCGGCAGGCGGGCAGTAAAACAAGGATTAAGACAGTTTACCGGAATACTCAAAGTAATTTGCAGAGGGCGCCGGAGAGGCACATCCCTGCCTGCCGGCAGGCGGGCAGTAAAACAAGGATTAAGACCTGCCATAATAAATGCTTTTGTTAATTAATAAAAGAAGCCGGAGAGGCACATCCCTGCCTGACGGCAGGCAGGCAATACAACAAGGATTAAGACCTGGTTTAAAAGGGTCTTTAATTGGTCGTTTTTGAAAGGCTGGAGAGGCACATCCCTGCCTGCCGGCAGGCGGGCAGTAAAACAAGGATTAAGGGAACTTACCGGCTGATTAGAATCGGAATGTTTTTTTGTCCCCACAATAACTTTTTCTGTTCCGGATTTTGCATGTATTATATTTGTCCTCTGCCTGGGAACCGGCTTATAACTATGGCTAAGTTTCTCCAATCAGCTATTCTATTATTATACACGCTAACGGTAGTTGCTCAACTGCCTGAATTCCAATGGGTGAAAACCTTCGAGTCAAGTGAAA
>JACFNA010000182.1:0-3665 GCA_019455085.1 Chitinophagaceae bacterium | reverse complement strand
GGATTGGATGCAAATGGAAATATTTATTCTGCAGGATTGTTCAATGGCACACATGATTTTGACCCCGGTCCCGGCGTTTATGAAATGACGGCTGACAATTCGGCTAACACAAGTATATATATATCAAAACTGGATGCCGGTGGAAATTTTGTATGGGCTGTACAAATTCCTACCTATGTTGAATTTGGAGCCATAGAACTTAAAGTAGACAAATCCGGCAATGTTTACCTTGTATCAGACCTGAATATTGCCACTGATATGGATCCCGGGCCGGGCAACTATGTTCTCACTCCTACTGGTTTTAGGGATGCGTTTGTTTTGAAATTAGATACTGATGGAAACTTTGTGTGGGCAAAACAATTTGGCGGGCCGGGGGATACCGGACCCCAGGGTACTTGTATAGAGCTTGATAAGGATAACAATGTTATTATTGGAGGTACATTCAATAATACTGTTGATTTTGACCCCGGCCCCGGAGTCTTAAACATTACGTCAAGTGCCCATTTTCAAACGTTTTTAGTAATGCTAAATAACGATGGAGATCTTGTGTGGGCAAAGCAATTCGGAAACGGGTCAGAAACATATACAGGGTCTGCTATCTCGAATATTAAGTGCGATGATTCCGGTAATATCCTGGTTATTGGATCTTTCAATGGAACCTGCGACTTCGATCCCGGTCCCGGAGTATTTAACGTTACAAGCGGAGCGGGAAACAGCAACAATGGACTTATTTGTAAACTCGATAACAATGGTGATTTTGTTTGGGTAAAAACATTGCAGGAGGAGAAGGGAGATAATCACTACTCCATAAACCTTCGGGGGATAACGATTGACCGGGAGGGTAATCTTCTCATTACAGGATGGTTCACTGGCGACTATGACTTCGATCCCGGTGCTGGAGGGCAAAATATTTTTGCCTTTCCATCTGAATGCTTTGTCCTGAAATTAACGGAAAATGGTGGCTTTGAATGGGTGAAGATAATTGGTGGTGCGGAAAGTGATCTTGGAAGCGACATCGCTGTTGATACAGCCAACAATGTATATATAACCGGTGTGTTTGGTAATTCCGCTGATTTTGATTCGGGTCCGGGAACCTTTGTTATAAATAGCACGGGCTATGATATGTCTGCAATCGTTAAGCTGAGTTCCTCGGGCGATTTTATTTTTGCAGCGCCATTTCTTAGTATAGATGATGGAACTTCTTCCTTTACAAGACTGACGGTAGATCCATCTCAAAATATTTACGTTGTCGGGCAGGTCATGGGTTCGGTTGATTTTGATCCTGGAGAAGGTGTCTTTCCCGTATCGGTCAATTCATCGCCATTTGTTTTGAAATTAGGTCCTTGCCCAAATCCCAGCTATTCTACAATAAGTGTAAGTACGTGTAATAGCTACACCATAAACAACCATACTTACGATTCCTCAGGAACTTATTTCGAGACTGTTTTAAACAGCGCCGGATGTGATTCGGTGATAACCATTCATCTTACGATCAACAAGAAACTGACGGAGCAAACCAAAGTGATTTGTGAAGGAGAGTCATTTTTTACGGGGGGAGATTATCAGGTCACCAGTGGAATTTATTATGATACGCTACAAACGGTATTGGGCTGTGATTCTATCATTAAGATGAGTCTTACCGTAAACCCCAGGCCTGTACCAGATTTGGGAGACGATAAAAACTTATGTAAAAATACGACTCTGACACTCTCTCCCGGCTCTTCCTTCAGTAGCTATTTGTGGCAGGACAATAGTAAAGAACCGGCAATTACCATCTCTGATACCGGAACCTATTGGGTAAAGGTGACCAACAGTTTTCACTGCGAAGCGGTTGATTCCATTACCATTTTGTCCCTCCTGGGTCCCCCTTCCGATTTTTTACCAGCAGCCGACAGCGTGTGCAGATACAAAAGTCTGGAACTAAGCCCGTACCGGTCTTATGCAGACTATCAGTGGTCAACAGGGCAGCAGACCAGAAGCATACAGGTACAAAATCCGGACACTTATTGGCTAACCGTCACGGATACAAACGGATGTAAGGGCATGGATACCACGTATGTTTTTGAGAAGGAATGTATGTTTGGCGTGTATATCCCGAATGCCTTCACACCAGATAATAATGGTATAAATGATAAATTCAAACCGATAATCTATGGCAAGGTAATTCAATACCACCTGCAAATATTTAATCGTTGGGGTGGACTGGTCTTCCAAACCCATGATCATGAAACAGCGTGGAACGGTACAATAAATGGTGCGCCTCAAAACACAGGGGTTTTTATATGGGTATGTCATTACCAGCTTGAAGGAGAATCTGTAAGCAGTAAAAAGGGAGTAGTTACATTAATGCGATAGTTCCGGATGTTCAATCGCCGTATTAGAGCTCACTTAAAAAGCCCTTACATAATTCTTCCTTAGCCGAATCCGCGCTCTGGCAGGTTTGGCCGCCTTGCTATGCCTTCTCAGCCAGAACTGTGCCCTACTGCTACTACATTCTTATCAATACACCGTCACTATTTCCGGTAATTCTTTTTTATCCTGTGTATAATAATCTAAGGCCATTAATCTGTTTCAATCCTATACAAAAATCATATCTGCAATTATTATAAAATAAGTAATACCCCGGCAACAGGCAGGTGTCACAGAACACCATCGCTACAGACCTGCATCGGTGTGTGGCTTCACCCGGCATACGCAACGACGCACTGATGCAATGAATGCACCAATACGCACCTGCCTCTGAGTTGCGAAAAAACATAAAACCATTCTTTCACTCCCCATCCGCCAGCAAGTCTCTTCCCGGCTTAACGCGCGGTAAAATAGTACTCACCCGCAATACAAGATTATCCATTTACTAACGCTTATAACCGTATATAGAAACCCTCATTATCGATTTTGCCATTTACCGGAATGACCACGAATACTTTAACCATCATGCCTCAAATATCTTGCGTGGGAAAAGAGAATAGTGTAAATTAGTCTGTTATGAACAAGCATAACACACCCCGCCTACGAACATTAAACTTTCCGTATTGACACCCTGAAAAAATATTTTTGAAAAATCTGTGATATTTTGACCCTTCGCGCGAATAATTAAGAAAATAGAAAATTAAAACTTTCATTATTTAAGCGAATGGAAAATAGAAAAGACAAAGTCATAATTATTGCACTTATCCCGATACCAGGGATGCGAAATAACAATTACAGGAAACCATTAGTATTCTTGTCCTGATAAAAGCATAGAAGAATCTAATAAAAATAACGAACAAATCAACAATACATCGTATTTACTGATAAATGAAAGAAATAGATACCATTGAAAAATCAGAAATATTCCTATCCATTATTCAATCCCATAAAGGAATAATCTATAAGGTTACGAATATGTATTGCAAAAATGTGGAAGACCGACAAGACCTTTCTCAGGAAATTATTATTCAATTATGGAAATCATTTGATAACTATGACGACAAATTCAAACACTCAACCTGGATATACCGAATTTCATTAAACGTTGCCATATCCTTTTACCGAAAAGAAAATACCAGACGAAAAATAACAAATCCTTTGATAGACGGGATTATCAACTTTCCTGACGAAGTTCTTACTGAAGACACAGAAACGGATTTGAAAATTTTACAACAGCTCGTTTCGCAACTAAAGGA
>JACFNA010000181.1 GCA_019455085.1 Chitinophagaceae bacterium | reverse complement strand
TGAGGTTTGCGGGAGTTTGTGAGAGTAGGTCCATAAGATTATTATGAGTTATTCTGGGAAGCTTACAAGAATAACTATAAGTTCCAGGGTAATTCTGATGCGGTGGCCGGCCAAATGGCTTCAAATGTATTAACCAGTTCAAGTGGGTTAGTGTATAATGCTTATAACGTCCCTGGTAATCAACTGGTAGATCCAGTAACCGGGAAACTGAATCCTGCGGCCAAGTTGCTTTGGGATGAGTCATGGGAAGATGCTTTGTACAGAACTGCATTGCGTACCAATGCTAATTTTAATGTGTCCGGAGCTACTGACAGAGTGAACTACTACTTTGCGGCCGGATACCTTAACGAAGAAGGTATTGTGAGGTTCTCAGGTTATGAGAGATATAACATGAGGTTAAACGTTAATATGGATGCCACAGAATGGCTGAAGACCGGATTGAATCTTGATGGAGCAATGAGCACTAATAAAGCCGTTCCTTCAGGCGGTACAGCTACAACCAACCCATTCTACTTCACCCGTCAGATGGGCCCTATTTACCCGGTGTATCAGCATGACCTGGTGACAGGCGGTATTGTCAACGATCCGCTCACAGGTAAGCCTATGTTAGACTGGGGTACACCTGCACAAATGGGTACACGTCCTTATGCGGGCCGTGCTAACCTGTTGGGCTCTCTGGATCTGGACGACCGTTCAACCAGAGCATTTAATGGTAATGCGAATACTTTTGCAGAGATTAAGTTCCTCAGAGATTTTTCGTTCAAGACCACTGTGGGTATTAACTTTTACTCCGCAAATGGTACAAACTATCAAAATAACCAATATGGTGATGCGGCTCCTTCCACCCCGGGTGGACCCGATGGTGGCCGTTCTACCAAGAGCAATGTAAGGCAGGTATCCCTCACTGCAAATCAGGTGCTTACCTGGAGCAGGACGATGGACAAGCATAATGTGACTGCACTGGCCGGACATGAAAACTACAGATGGAAACAAAATAATCTGGCAGGTTATATGTCAGGATTCGTATTCCCGGGTCAGACAGAATTGAATAATGGTTCAAACGCATTTAATCCGCCTACCTCTTCAGAAGATAATGAAACCATGGAGAGCTATTTCGGAAGCGTGAACTATACTTTTGATTCAAAGTACTTATTATCCGGAAGCTACCGTACAGATGGCTCTTCTATTTTCGCTGCCGATACGCGCTGGGGTAATTTCTACTCAGTAGGTGCCGGCTGGCGTATTTCTCAGGAAAACTTTATGCAGAATATCTCATGGCTTAACGAGCTGAAACTGAAGGCGAGCTATGGGGAGCAGGGAAATAATGCAATCGGACAACTTTACTCTTATAAAGCTTATTACTATGCAGATGGTACCGGAAGCTATACTCCACCGCAGAGCCTGGAAAACCCTGATATTCTTTGGGAGAAGAACCAGACTACTAACGTAGGTATTGAATATTCAGTATTGAAGAGGAGATTGTCAGGAAGCGTAGAATGGTTCAACAGAGTGTCCGACAACCTATTGTTCCAGGTACCGTTACCTCCTTCATTAGGTACATTTATCTGGCAGAATATCGGTACAATGAAGAATACCGGTATTGAAGTACAGATTTCAGGTGTACCGGTTAAATCAAGGAATTTTGATTGGAAAATTGATTTCAACCTGACCCATTTCGAGAATACCATTACCAAACTTCCTCCAAATCAGAGAGAGAATGGAATCGTTTCAGGAACGAAGAAGTTGATGGAAGGGCATAGTATTTATGATTTCTGGCTTAGGGAATATGCCGGTGTAGATGCTTCTACCGGTGATGCACTGTATTATAAAGATGTATTAGATGCCAATGGTAAGCCAACCGGTAACAGGACAGTAACCAATGTGTTTAATAATGCTTCTTATTATTACAAAGGATCTTCTATTCCTGATGTGTTTGGTGGTATCACGAATACCTTCAATTACAAAGGAATCGGCTTGTCATTCCTTATGGTGGATTGTTCTACGATGGCAACTATGCAAGCCTGATGCATCGTGGAAGTGCGGGTACAGCATGGTCTGTTGATATTCTCGACAGATGGCAGAAGCCTGGTGATGTAACCACCGTACCAAGATTGCAGAATGCAATTTCCGGTCAGGATGGGGCCTCAACCAGATGGCTGTTTGACGGATCGTATCTGAATATCAAGAGCATCTCGCTGAGCTATTCACTGCCTACTGATGCTGCCGAAAAGCTGTATCTGGGTGGATTGGATTTCTTTGTAAATGGTGATAACTTGTTCTTGTTCTCCGCACATAAGGGAATGGATCCTCAGAGCTCATTTGCAGGTACATCTGACTGGAGCTATACTCCGTACAGAACAATCAGTGTAGGAATTAATGCCAAATTAAAATAATAAATCAAAATAGGATATTATGAAAAAACTTTCGATAATAATAGCCGGGTTTTCCTTCCTGTTAATTGCAGGTTGTAAGAAAGAATACCTGGAGACTAAGCCAAGCGATGGCGTTACCGAAGCTGAGATTTTCAGTAAATACAGCTCTGTGTCGGCTGCATTGACAGGTATTTATAAAGAGCTGTTCGCATTTGGAATCGGTGCAGGCGGTCACGATGATTTCGGACAAAAAGCCCAGGATCTGATGTTTGATCTCATGGGTAATGATATGGTGGTACATTCTCAGGGATATGGCTGGTTCAACGCAGACTATAGCCTTACAGCATGGGCAAGTGCTACAGATGGAAGTCAGTCGATGAATGCATGGAGGAGATATTACGATGAAATAAGCCAGGCGAATAAAATTATCGCCAACGTAGATGGAGTAGGAGATGCCACACAGGCTCAGAAAGAGTCGATCAAGGGTCAGGCACTCGCGCTTAGAGGTTATGCATATTACTATCTGGCTAACTACTTCCAGCAAACATTAAAAGGAAATGAGTCGGCAAAGGGGGTTCCTATCTACCTGCCGGGAGCTACCGAGGGAGCGCCCAGAGGTACACTCCAGGATGTATATACACAAATAGAAAACGACTTCAGAGATGCCGCTACTTTGCTTACAGGTAAACCCAGAGCGTCCAAGACAAATATTGATTTGTCAGTGATAAGAGGGTTCCAGGCCCGGATTGCTTTGTTGAAGAATGACTGGGTAGCAGCTGCTACTTTTGCAGATCAGGCAATTCAGGGTGGTTATCCACTAATGAGCCAAAGCACTTATCTTTTACGTACTTCGTTCTCTACAATTGGCAATTCAGAGTGTATGTGGGGATCAGAAATTCCGGCTGCTGAAGCTACAATTTATGCGTCATTCTTTTCACACATGGATATAGCTACCGGTGGTTATGCTGCCCTGGGAGGTCAGAAGAAAATCACCAAATGGCTTTATGACCAAATACCTACCGGCGACGTAAGAAAAGCTGCCTTTACAGCTCCGGGTACAGGAACTGATTCAGATCCTGATTATAATCAGAAGAAATTCAGGGTACCTACACCGGGTTCATGGGCTGCTGACTATCAGTATATGAATGTACCGGAAATGTATCTGATAAAGGCTGAAGGGTTAGCACGTCAGGGAGGTAAAGATGCGGAAGCACGGACTGCACTTGAGACACTCGTAAAGTCCAGAAACCCGGCCTACTCTGCTACAAATCTCAGTGGTCAGGGATTGATTGATGAGATTCTTTTGCAACGCAGAATTGAACTCTGGGGTGAAGGCTTCGGACTGTGGGATATCAAGAGGCTTAATGAAGGGCTCAGCCGTCCTCAGGGAGCCGGCAACCACGGTGCGCCTAACTATAATCCTGGTGTGTACACAACTTCTCCTAAGGATCCTCGTTTCTTAATGAGAATTCCTCAGAAGGAATTGGATAATAATACAAACATGACACCTGACGATCAGAATCCTTAATAACCTTAAATAATTGATTCATTATGATAAAGAATAGTTTATATACTTTGTTGGCTGCCTTTTTGGTGGTGAGCATGGTATCATGTGAAAAAAATAATGTAGTGGTTGGAAAGGATGTTACTCCGGCACCTTTCGTTAAAATAGCTACATGGGCTGCTGCAGATACTGTAGGCACTTATATCATTCCTGAACCTGTAAATGGTAAGAGTGCACCTTATATTATCCCAATCGGGGTAACCAATGTATCTAATGTGGACAGGACAATTAATATCAGTTATTCCTCAGCTACTGCAGTGAACGGGCAACAATTCAGTGCACCTACCACATTGGTGGTAAAAGCAGGGGAAGCGCTGGTAAATCTGGAGATTACAGGTATTTATGATGGTTATGAAAGCGTATCCAGATCAGATAATTTAAAGGTTACTATTACCGGTGGAGATGTACCTGCCAATGTGACTAAGACGAATTATCTTCTTACGATTAAGAAATATTGAGTAGCTCCTACCAACGTATTCCAGGGTATTTACACAGAGTCTGATTATTATGGAGGAGAGTTGGATGGTGATCCGTATCCGGTAGAAGTATCCCTTATTTCTGCGAACGGGCCATTGCTGAATATGCAGGTGGTTGGTTTGTGGGGTATGTCCACACCTCTTAAGTTTACCATGAGTTGGATAGACCTGGAACACGGTACGACTACAGTGCCTACTCAGGCATGGGTGTCTGACCTGTTTGGATATGGCCAGGCAACTACCAAGCAAAGTGGTAATGGTACATTTACAGTAACTCCAAATCAGTTTAGCCTCGGATACGAGCATACCGTTTCTGCAGGTTCATTTGGGAAATACGTAAGTGTATTTGAGAAGTGATTGAACTAACTTAAAAAAAATAGGAGGGCCGGCTTTTTAGCCGGCTTTCTTTTTTGCCGTCGGTAAAAGGGTGTATTGTGGGCGCGTGACTTTAGAAGCTACCTGTATTTTGTACGGTTGTTATTCTTTCGGCAGCCCTGAAATAATTTCCTTCCGAATCACCTTTGTAATTCTGTTCTTTTCAAATCCTCTTGGAGTCACAAAAGTGATAGTACGCTTAAGTACCGGATTGGTAATTGGTCTTACCATCTTCAACCTTCTCTCACCCATATATATTGTGGCAAGTCGTGGTAATAGTGTGATACCACCGTTCCGGTCTATAATCTTGCGTATGGTTTCAAGAGAGCCACTGTGATAGGTAATGTTGCCGAGTGTGTTCGCTGAAAGAAGAGTGTGGCCGCGGATTTCAGGAGAGGAAGTAAGGAAATGCTTAAAAGTGTCGTGGAGTATTAATTCTTTGAAGGGAATTTCTTTCCACTTTATTTCTGACTTTGTTGAAAGAAGATGGTGTGGACCTATATAGAGCACAAAGTCCTCCTCAAATAAAGGATCTTCATAAAAACCATCTTTATCAAATGGACTCAGCGCAATAGCTCCATCCAGATCACCCTGTTCGAAGTGGGTAATCATTTCCTGCGAGGTAAGCTCAAGAATCTCTACATTCAATTCAGGATATTTCTCGCCGAGAGATTTGATGAATAGTGGCAGCAGGTAGGGGGCAAGTATAGGAAGGATGCCCAGCCTGAAGTTACCTGCGGGACGGTTAGCCTTTTTTCTTGCAATTTCTACAAATTGCTTTTGAGCTTCCAGAATTGTTTTTGCCTGGCGAACCAGGTCGGCTCCTTTCATTGTAGTAGCCACAGGAAACCTGGACCGGTCAAATATAATGATGTGAAATTCTTTTTCTAAACGCTGAATTTCTTTACTCAGGGTGGATTGGGCAACTTCACATTCGTCGGCAGCACGGGCAAAGTTCCTGTGCTTGTCCACCGCAATGATATATTTTAGCTGGTTGAAGTTCATCTGCAGATTGTAGAATCCCTGAAATTAGAAAATTACTTTTCTATGGTGCCTTTCCAGATCCCTGAGGTAAAATTAGGTATCTTTTCAGAAGGAGGGTAAACTGGGAGGATTTGCGAATGGCGCTATCCGGGTTACGGCCGCTGTGTGGGCTTTATGATGGTATGCGTATGCTCCCCAAAGCCATCCCGCTACGCGTGATTGTTTTTTAAGTCCGATACCTGAGCTCGAGTAAACTCGGGATTACCTTCGGTGATCCCTATTGGAGGGGGCTAAAATCAAAAAAGCCATCCCGCTACGCGCGATTGTTTTTTAAGTCCGATACCTGCGCTCGGGTAATTTCCGGGATTACCTTCGGTGATCC
>JACFNA010000180.1 GCA_019455085.1 Chitinophagaceae bacterium | reverse complement strand
AGAAGCCAGGTCTGCCTGCGCTTTAGCATCACTATTGTATTTATCCAGGGTTTCAGAAATTTCAGCCAGATAGCGCTGGCGTTTTGCAGGTATAATGCCTTTGGAATGTGTGTCTGCAATGAGGGTAGGCCTGTATTTCCGGTATGTCGTACCACATTTCTCATTTAGTTTTTCGACAGTCAGATTGTACAAATCATTACAACCCGGATCAGAAAACTGGGAGGCCACGGTTCCGATTACCGGCAGGTCTTCATCCTTTGCATTCCACAACTCGTGATTCCTTTTGTATTGTTTCTTTACATCGCGCATGGCATCGTCGGCCCCTGCCTTGTCAAACTTATTAATGCAGATTATATCTGCATAGTCGAGCATATTAATTTTCTCTAACTGTGATGCTGCACCGTATTCCGGAGTCATCACGTAAAGGCTTACATCAGAATAATCAAGGATAGAGGCATCACTCTGCCCCACGCCGGCACTTTCAAGAATTACCAGATCATACCCGGCTGCTTTCACTATATCAATAGCTTCCTTAACTGAATCGCTTAGTGCCTTATCATCTGTACGGGTAGCCATCGATCGCATATAGGCACGGGGATGATGAATAGCATTCATACGAATCCTGTCGCCCAGCAGTGCACCGCCTGTTTTCTTCCTCGATGGATCCACTGAAATAACCCCTATCGTTTTATCAGGATTGGCTACCAGGAAACGACGTACCAGTTCGTCAGTTATTGATGACTTCCCTGCACCTCCTGTGCCGGTGATTCCGAAGACGGGAGCCGCCTCTTTAGTATTAATTTCAAAATGGTTGCCATTCTCCACACCGGTAATAGAAGTAGCTACTGTCGCCACATCTCGCCACTCGCCCAGCACATACCCGCTATCGTTTGCATGTGCTACAGTTTTTGGCTGGCGGTCGGCTGCTTTAGACAGCATGTCTTCAATCATTCCTTCCAGCCCCATCTTTCTGCCATCGTCGGGTGAATAAATCCGGGCAATCCCATAAGCATGTAATTCACTGATCTCAATCGGCAGAATGGTGCCACCACCACCCCCAAATATTTTAATATGGCCATAACCGTTTTCCTCTAACAGGTCTTTCATGTATTTAAAGAATTCGACATGGCCTCCCTGATAGCTGGTAATACCCACAGCATCAGCGTCTTCTTCAATCGCACATTCCACAATCTCATGCACACTCCTGTTATGTCCCAGGTGAATGATCTCTGCGCCCTTGCTTTGCATGATGCGCCTCATAATGTTGATAGCCGCATCGTGGCCGTCGAAAAGTGAACCCGCCGTAACAATGCGGACTTTCCTGTTTTTTGAATCCATACAGTATAGAATTACAGAATACAAATTTACAGGATTAAAAAAGAGTGCCTCTACCACTCACCCAATTTATAATCTGAGGTGCCGGTATGTGAAAAATCTTCTTTAGCCCGAAGGGCTTTAACAGCACCTCAATTAATTAGCCTTACCACTCCTCATTCATTGCCCTGAGTTTATTTTCCTGCGATCCTCTTCTCAAAGTGGTCATATCCACATTTAATCCCAGGGCGGCAACCGATTCTGAAGAAAAGATATGGTTAAAAAAACCGATCCCTACTTTGGATCCGAAAACCCACATGCCCCACAAATACGGTTGAATCGTAGCGCTTTCTCTTTCCCAAAAGCATTTTTCAGGGTATCCATCTATAACGCACTTTCTATTCCTCAGTCTGTTATACTAACTTTAACCCATGAAAAATTTTGTACTGCTGCTACTGCTTCTGCCTGCCACATTAGCTTACTCGCAAAAAGCAAAGAAGAAAAACAACCGCAACACAAATACAGGCTCCTTTTATGTCAAAACAACCGACTCCCTGCCCTTTCTCAATTACGGACTGGGAACAGACAGGCTCGGAGGAGCTAAAATGACTTTTCTGGATAGCAATGTCATCCTGAAGGTGGTGGATAGTTTCGGCACCCAATATAAAGTGCAGCTTTCAGGCAATCACAATGCATGGATTGAAAAAGCGAATGTAGTGCGTACAAATTGGGCATTTAATCCACCCTATCTGTCGGGCAGCTGGACCACAAGAGGCGACTCACTCTACGATTATCTATCCATCAGCCTTCCGGCTAAAATCCCGTATCGCAGCAGGATGGACGTGAACCCTTCCAGAATTGTCATAGATCTTTTTGGGGTTGTCAGCAATACCAACTGGATCACCCAACTCAAGTCGACAAAAGAAATTAAAAATGTCTGGTACAATCAGGAAGAAGATGATATGATGCGTGTGTATATCGAGCTGAACCATGATCTTCATTGGGGTTATAAGATTTACTACGACACACTCAACCGGCTTACAGTACTCGTAAAACGGCAACCCGCATCCCTTCGCTTAAGAGACTTGAAAATCGCTGTAGATGCAGGCCACGGAGGCGATCAGCCGGGAGCAAGTGGAATCAGGACTGCTGCAAAAGAAAAAGACTATACACTACTCTTTGCGAAAGAGTTGCAAAGCGCCCTCGAGGTCAGAGGCGCCCATGTAGTGATGACGCGCGACAGGGATACCACGCTCACCATGTTCGAAAGAATCAGCCACTTATATCAGGAACAGCCAAACCTGCTGGTGAGTATCCATTTCAACAGTTCGTCCAAAGAATCAGTGCAGGGAGTGAGCACCTATTACAGGTATGTAGGCTTCAGGCCGCTCTCCCAGGCTATACTAAATCAGATGCTTACACTCGGGCTTAATAATTATGGAAATATCGGCAACTTCAACTTCTCCTTAAACGGGCCTACGGCTTTCCCCAATTGCCTGGTAGAAGTAGCCTTCCTGAGCAATCCGGAAGATGAACAAAAGATTATAGACCCTGTTTTCAGAAAAAATGTAGCAGAGAAAATAGTTGCAGGTATTGAAGATTTTCTGATACAGGCAGAGAAGAATCAATAGGCCTGGCTCACCCGGCATGTGCGTTTTAGTGCGGTAAGAGTGCAAATCAAATTGATTAATACGGACTGCAATTTTTCATTTGGTGGAAATAAGAAAATATCGTTGTCTGATTAAAATATTTGGAATGTGGCTAAAGCCCTTTTTGAGTAATACTTTCATACCACTGCCCTGAAGGGCAGGGTAATAATTTTAAAATATAAGCCCGATGGGCTTTAACTCCGGCTGGTGAGGCAGTAGAGATAAACAATCAAGGTTGTCCGGTTAATTTATTTAAAATGCGGCTAAAGCCCTTCCTTGGTAATACCCTCATACCACTGCCCTGAAGGACAGGGTAATAATTTTGAAATATAAGTCTGATGGGCTTTAACTCCGGCTGGTGGGGAAGTAGTTATTGTTTATAGAACGCGGAAAGGAGAAAAAAGACAGAGTCACGGAATGCTTATTATGTTGCGAGACTAGGATAGCGCGTACACTCCCCGTGATTATTTATTTGAAGGTCAATATGAAGCCGACCACCTCAGTTCGTGCAGTATTCAATCAGTATTGCAGCGGGCAAAATCCAAAGCAGGCATACAGCAGACAGGTAGCATGCACATGCTACGACATAGCCTTGCTGCTCATTTATTGGGAAAAGGGAATTTGATATAGTTTTCATTCAAAAATTATTGGGACAAAATGACATAAGGACCACACCAAAATATATACATATCACCAATAAGGATTTGGTAAATATCCCGAGTCCTATAGAGGATATTGCAGGTTTAATTAAAGGTGGTTAGCTGTATTTGTGCCACGCAATAATTATTAATACGTATTGCGGAAATCGTATCTAACAAATTGAAACACAATGATGAAATAATTTGCGGAGACGGCTGGGGAAAGGTGGAAAGTTTCGTATATATTTGAGAAATAGCGCAATTCGCTCCGCTTCATTGCGCTATTTCGCCCCGGCGGCTTTGCCGCCAGAAACGCTTGTCCGCTTTGCGAACTGCGCATTTCTGGCTGTTTTGCTCAATGCCTTCGCTTCGTACCTTCGGTACGGCTTCGGCACTGCGCAAAGCCGCCGGGGCGTTACCAGTAAGCCTAAATGACAAACCAACAACAATAACAGACTACTAAAAACAAAAACGATATAGTGATTTAAGAATGGCAAAAAAACAAAAAACAACCGACACCCTTAACTTAGAATCCATACTTTTCAATTGCCGAGAATATTTACGAAGTAATGCTTCACTGAACGATAAAAGAGACTTGCTCTTAACCCTCGTTTTCTTGCGATTTATAGGTGAGAAATTTGAAGACGTACAAAACGAAATGAGGCAAGAGTGTCTCAATAATAATATTGTAGAAGAGGCCGCTATTAACTATTTTCTTAATAGCCCAAATCGTTACAAAGGAATTGCCTTTGTACCCGAAAAAGCACGATGGACCAATATTATAGAACAACCGGCAAGCAAGCTCAATGCTTTTTTAGATGATGCCATTCAAGAACTTGAAAATAGTTCTGATGCCCTAAAAGGCTGTGTTCGTTTAGGTTTGTTCACTTCCATCAACCTCGAAGCCAATGTGATTAAAAAAGTGGTGGACGAGGTCAATAAAATATCGCATAAAACCTTTGGCGAAGAAAAAGATTTGATAGGCCGAGTGTATGAATATTTCCTAAAATCGTTTGCGGTAAATGCCACCAAAGAAGAAGGCGAATTTTATACCCCACACGATATTGTGGAGCTGATTGCCGCTTTTGTGGAACCTTTTGACGGTACACTTTACGACCCTTGCTGTGGCTCGGGCGGTATGTTTATTCAGTGCGCCAAATATGTGGAAGCCAAACAGGGCGACATTAAAATGGTAAATGTGTACGGACAAGAAAGAGACCCTGCCACCTATCGCCTTGCCAAAATGAACTTGGCGATGCGTGGTATCTCCCACCATTTGGGCGAAAAAAATGCCGATTCATTTTCTAATGACCTGCACAAGGGATTGACCTTTGATTACATCATGGCCAATCCGCCTTTTAACCTGAAAAAATGGTATGATGTTACCCTCAGCAAAGATGCACGCTGGGCCGACTATGCCGTGCCGCCCGAAGGCAATGCCAACTATGCCTGGATATTGCACATGCTGTCTAAATTAAAAGCCGGCAAAGGCGTGGCAGGTTTCCTGCTTGCCAATGGCGCTTTGGGCGATGGCGATGCAGTAACCATGCGACAAAAGTTAATAGAGAATGACAAGGTAGAAGCCATTGTGGTTTTGCCGCGCGAATTGTTTTATACCACCGATATTTCTGTAACGCTTTGGATACTGAACGAAAACAAAAAAGGAGGCTCGTGGCACGGCCGAAAGCTGCGCAACCGCGAAAAAGAAATCTTGTTTATGGATTTGCGCCAGTGGACTGAAAACCCGGTAAAAGGCGAACAGAAAAAGAAAGTAGAGCTAAAAGCCGAGCAAATAAAACGAGCTGCCGAAATTTATTTTAACTGGCAAAGCGAAGGAACGGACGGAACAAACTATGCCGAGCCCGAACTGTACCGCTCTGTTGGTTTTGAGGAGCTAAAAAACAATGGATTTTCTTTGGTACCCAGCCGTTACATTGAGTTTGTGGACCGCGATACTGCCATTGATTACCACCAGGTATTAACCGACACCACCAGCACCGTTGCCGACCTGCTGAAACGCCAACAGCAAAACGATACCACTTTGCGTAATGCCCTAAAACAACTTGGTTATGAATGTGAATAAGCAAAAAAACAACTTGGTGAGGTTGGGGGATTATATTGAAGTTTATGATGTAAAAAATGTGGGATCAAAAAATTTACCGTTTTATGGTATAAATAAAGATAAAACTTTTATGCCAACGGTTGCTGATACCAATGAATTAGATAGTTCAAAATATAAAATTGTAGAAAAAGATGTGTTTGTATTTAGTGGAATGCAAACAGGTCGTGATGTTTGTATTCGTTTGGCTTTGTATGAAAAAGATGAACCAATTTTAGTATCACCAGCTTACACTACATTTATAATTAAAGACAAATCAGAAATATTACCACAATATTTATTTATACAGTTTAACCGTTTCCAAATGGATAGATATGGATGGTTTGTAAGTGATGGTAGTATTCGTTCTAATCTTGATTGGAATGTATTTTGCGACATTCAAATCCCCTTACCCTCCATAGAAACACAGCGAGAATTGGTAGCTACCTACAATGGCTTAA
>JACFNA010000179.1 GCA_019455085.1 Chitinophagaceae bacterium | reverse complement strand
ATCTTCGCACCGATATGTACAGGATCATCAGGAATCTTCTTTTCCTCTTCGATGCAGAAAAGATTCATCGATTTACAATGGCCATCCTTAAGTTCGCAGCCAGCAGTACTTATGTAAAAAAATGGTTTTTGTTGATGACAGGCCCCGAAGACAAGCCTGTAAAATGCTTCGGCCTTACCTTTAAGAATCCGGTAGGCCTCGCCGCAGGATTTGACAAAAATGCAGAATACCTGAAGGCGATGGAGATGCTGGGATTCGGGTTTGTGGAAATTGGCACTGTAACACCTTTGCCCCAGCCGGGAAACAAAAAGCCCCGCCTGTTCAGGCTTCCGAAAGACAAGGCGCTGATCAACAGAATGGGATTCAATAATGATGGAGCCGTGAAAATCGCAAAGCGGCTATCTCAGTTTCGCAAGCAACAAACAACGATTCTGGTAGGGGGCAATATCGGCAAGAACAAAATCACGCCCAACGAAGATGCGTGGAAAGATTATGAGAAATGCTTCCTCACCCTGTTTGACGTAGTGGATTATTTTGTAGTGAATGTCAGTTCGCCCAATACACCGGGACTACGCGACTTACAACAAAAAGATTCTCTTCGAAAAATCCTTACACATCTGCAATCACTCAATAAGGCCAAAATTATCCCAAAGCCCATCCTGCTAAAAATAGCTCCCGACCTGAACGAAGAAGACCTGAATGACATCATTGATCTTGCAATGGAAATTAACCTGGACGGCATCGTGGCCACTAACACCACAATATCCCGTGAAGGCCTTAGTACCGATACTGAGAAGGTTGCCGCGATGGGTGCAGGTGGTCTGAGTGGGGCACCTGTATTCAGGAGAAGTACAGAATTGCTATACAAGATATCAGAGAGGACAGGTGGACAAATTCAAATTATCGGTTCCGGCGGAATCATGGCTGCACAGGATGCCTTTGTAAAATCCAAAGCAGGCGCTTCACTCGTACAGATATATACAGGCTTTATCTATGCAGGGCCTTCTCTTATCAGAAAATGCGTAAAGGCTATTAACACTCCGGACAAATAGCATCAGTCTTATCCAATATATAACAGAATAAGAATTTGCCAATTCGTAAATTGCAGTCTGAAAACCGGAAAGGGTTCTCAAATGGTGTCTTAACAAAAAATTGAAATAATGAATATAGGGATTGTATGCTATCCGACCTTTGGTGGAAGTGGAGTTTTAGCGACAGAATTAGGCAAAGCGCTTGCAGAGAAAGGCCATAACATACATTTTATTACTTACCAGCAACCTGTAAGGTTAGGTGGATTCCACGCAAATATTTTTTATCATGAAGTAACCGTACCGGCCTACCCACTGTTCGACTTTCCTCCTTACGAAACCGCACTTGCAAGTACGATGGTGGATGTCATCCTCAACCACCACCTCGACCTGCTCCATGTGCACTATGCCATTCCACATGCTTCTGCCGCCTATATGGCACGAAAAATTGCGGAAGGGCACGGCATCCACATCCCCGTCGTGACTACATTGCATGGGACAGACATCACACTGGTAGGGCGGGATAAGACTTACTCTCCCGTGGTTACCTTCTCTATCAACGAAAGCAACGCCATAACAGCCGTATCTAAAAACCTCAGAGACGAGACTTACAAGAATTTTCAGATAAACAAAGAGATAGAGGTTATATACAACTTTGTGGATGCACACCGGTTTAACAAGAAACCACTTACTCCATTCCGCAAAGCTATCGCCCCCAATGGTGAGATGATCATTACACACGCTTCCAATTTCAGAAAAATAAAACGTGTGCAGGATGTAGTATATGTCTTTGAAAAAGTATTGAAAAAAGTTCCGGCCAAACTATTGCTTATCGGCGACGGGCCCGAAAGGTCTAAGGTGGAAGAAATATGTCGCCATAATAATACCTGCGAACATACCCGTTTTCTGGGTCGTCAGGAGGAGATGGAAGATATCCTCGCTATCAGCGACCTCTTCATCCTGCCAAGTGAATACGAAAGCTTCGGATTATCTGCCCTGGAAGCGATGGCATCCGGTGTGCCGGTTATCAGCACTAATGTGGGTGGATTGCCTGAAATAAATATCAACGGAGTGACGGGTTTCCTTAGCGCCGTAGGTGATATAGATGACATGGCAGCCAACACAATCAGGATACTTAGTGATCCCGAGCTGATGGCTCAAATGAGGAAGAACGTATTTGAGCAGGCGAAGAAATTTGATATTCAGAATATCGTTCCTAAGTACGAAGCACTTTATAAAAGCCTGGTAGCAGAAGCTATTTCTCTAAAGTAAATTTGTATCCAAAGCCTCTGACCGATTGGAAGTATTGCGGATGCTTCGAGTCTTTCTCAAAATACTTCCTGAAGCTCAGTATAAAATTGTCGATTGTTCTGGTAGTAGGATACACATTATACCCCCACACTACCTGTAATATCTTCTCGCGGGTCACCACCTCATTTTTGTTTTCCACAAGAAGCTTCAAAAGCATAGCCTCCTTTTTTGTCAGCGCTATCTTTTCTCCATTGCCATTGAAACCCTCCAGAGTACTGAAGTTGATCTTGTTCTCTCCAAAAACAAATTCGTCGCTGACGGGCTCTCTGAATTTGATCAACTGGCTTTTCTCAATGAGTTTTTTTACCCTGATCAGAAGTTCTTCAAGATTGAACGGTTTAGTAAGGTAATCATCTGCTCCTTTCTTCAACCCCAACACTCTGTCAGCGCTTTGGTTCTTTGCACTCAGTATCAGAATGGGAATCTCCATATTCGTCAGGCGAATATTCTCACACACCGTAATACCATCCATGTCCGGCAACATCACATCCAGAATAATGAGGTCAAAGTGTTCGTTTCTCAATGCCTTCAATGCATCGGGGCCGGTGTAGGCAGAAGTTACGGAATAGCCTTCCAGCTCAAAATTAAGACGCAGGGTCTCCTGCAAGTGCTCTTCGTCTTCTACCAGTAAAATAGAAATTTGTCTATCGTCCATCATTGCTTTTAATCTCTGCAAAACTAATAGTAAATATGCTTCCTTTCGGATGATTCGGTTCAACGGTAAGTGTACCCTTGCTCTGGTGTACGATTCTCTGGGTCACATATAGCCCTAATCCTGTTCCCTTAGCCTGCATCCCTTTGCCTCTGAAATATTTGTCAAATATCTTATGTACTTCTTCAGAAGGTACCCCTTCTCCTTCGTCCATTACCCGTATCAGCGCACGTCCATCTTTTCGTATTACATTTACACTGACGGCTGCGCTTTTCGGTGAATACTTGACCGCATTATTCAGCAAATTATTAATAGCCAACCGGGTCAACATCCTGTCGGCATAAATTACAATACCCTCCTCTACCCTGCTTTCAAATAGCCGCTGGGGGTAATGGAGTTTTTGTTCACTGAGGCATTCCTCCACCAGACCCTCTAATGCAATGGGTTCCCTCACTATCAGCGAGTCATCTTTTTCAGGCTCATTGAGTAACAGCATATTGCTGCAAAGTGCATTCAGCCTGTCAGTCTCGGCCAGGGTAGCCGACAGAAGCCGTTTTCGGACAGACTCGTCAAGCGTACGCTTCTGCAAGGTCTCCAAATTGAGTTTGGTTACTGCAATTGGCGTTTTTAATTCATGTGTTACGGCTACCATAAAATCACGCTGCTGTCGTGCAATCCTAAATTGTGCCCGCAACAACCGGAACACAATGACGGCACCGGCAATTATCAGTATAAAGAAAGTAGAACCTTCGCCTATGTACTGAAATCTTTTACGCTTATCCTCCCTGTCAATCTTTTGTATCTGTGCCTGATAATCCGGAGCCTCTTTCACCAGTTGCTCTTTCTTAAAAGTTACGATCTCTTCATTCTGTGTATTGAGTGATATAAACCAGAAAATTAATGCTGCGATAATATAGGAGAGCATAAACCAATACAGCGCATAAATCCGGGTGACTCTCTTCTTTCGGAACCGTTTTCTGAAATTGGAAAATAACATAGTTTGTTTTTATGCCGTGCAGGTTACTCTACACGCTCTACCCGAAGCCCGACACTCATAATATACCTGAGTGGATCATCACGCATAATTTGAGCAATGGCAAATTTATAAGTCCCTGCCTGCCTGAAAGTACCGGTAGCAAATAACTTTCTGACTTCAAAAATATCATCCATTCCGGCACCTTCCCATCCCTTTGCATCAGCCAATGCAAAGTTATATTTCTCAAACCTCATACTATCACCGGGTGCCTGCCTGCCAATATTTAACCACAGATTATTATAGCCGTATAAGTCTGTATGCCGGATGACAATATATACATTATACAGTGATACAGTATCTCTGATTTCAAATGAAAACTCGGGTGTATCGCTACGGCTCCAACTCTGGCCCTCGATAGGAACCTGCTTTTCGAACAGGTTTATTTCAATACAACCATAAAGGAAAACCAGTAAAGCCAGATATTTTAGTTTGTTAACCATTTTGCTTTTATAAAACATTAAATGTTTGCTCTTTTGCTTTCTCCAACTCATCCTTCATCATTACCACGCATTTCTGTATTTCAAGGTCATAAGCCTTGGAGCCGGTAGTGTTAATCTCTCTGCCTATTTCCTGCAGAAGAAAAGCAAGCTTTTTACCGTTTGCCTCTTCCCTATCCTCCAGAATCTGGATAAAGTATTCACAATGATTCCTGAGCCTCACCTGCTCTTCTCTGATATCGATCTTTTCTATATAGTACACCATTTCCTGCTCCAGGCGGTTAGGATCATAATTTTCTTCATCCACATTTTCCTTCACCATCTTCATCAGGTTCGCTTTGATTTTCTTTTTCCGCTCGGGCTCCAATGCAGCCACCTGCTTCTCCAGGTTTTGAATATTCAGTATCCGTGTTTTCAACTCTTTGAGCAACACCTTACCTTCATCTTCCCGATGCTTATTCACATCCGTTATCGCTTCTCCGATAAGGCCTTTCAGAAACTGCCATTCGTCTTCATCAGCCACTTCGGTGGATGGCGCTACTACATCAGGCAATCTCAGTATAGCTGCTAGTAATCCTGAATCATCTACATTTATCTCTTCCGCAAGGCCTTTCATCTGACTTACATAACTCTTTACCAAATCCGTATTAATAGCCACCGGCCTGGCGCTTCCATTTTGCTTGACAGTAATAAAACACTCCACCGATCCACGAACCAACCCTTCCTGCACCAGGTTTCTGATTTCAAACTCATAGGGCTTAATAGCCTGTGGAATCTTAAGATTCACATCAAACAGTTTTCCGTTCAAAGATCTCAGCTCGACCAGATACCCTTTATCTTTAATGATACCCTCTGCCCTTCCAAAGCCCGTCATCGATTTAATCATAAATACATTTTTATGCGAAGCAAGTTATATAAATCTTGTTACCTAATTCAATCCTTTATCAGAGAAACCGGTTTCTGTACGCCGGATATCTCCCCGGATTACCGGTTGAAGCCACCAGGGGGCAGGCCTGAAGACACGCTCCGAAATTCGATCCTGAATTATCAAAACTTACTTAAAATGGTGTCCCTGATTCCAAAAAGACATTGACCACGATAATCCTGCCACTCTCTTAGTAACCACTGCACGTTTGATTTTATTTGCACAAACCTCCATTTCTCTTATCCTTATGTTTCTTAACTCCACCCTCCGCAATCAGATTCTTTCCGGAAGAGTCATTAAATAATATACGTGTCACTATCCGGTTTACATACAACAGCTACACACAAGAAGTCATCTTTACCATTTTACTTCATGCGCTGTATATCCCGCCCCGCAATACTTTCAGCCTTCTGTATAACTGTCATCAACTTTAGTTGTCAATAGTATTACCTAATAAACTTCGAAATACTTCGAACACCTACTTGCGAAAAAATAAAACCCAAAAAAATTGTTGCTGAACTCCAGACTAAAAATAAATGTAAAAAATAAAGCCCGTCAAATTGTACGGGCCTTGTTATATGGATGGGTTAGTAGGTACAGGAAAAAATTTCCTACCACAATATTAAAAATAAATTTTGCTTTATGCTAAAATTTACTCAATTTTTTTATCAACATTTTTAAATTAAGTGTGGATAAGCTGAATGTAATAATTTTTAGGATCGATTGAAAAACGGAAAATTAAAAATGAAAAATGGAAAATAGAGTTTTGAAATCTATTCCATCAAATGTTCTAACAGCCGATATCATAAGGTTACAAGTGGTAC
>JACFNA010000178.1 GCA_019455085.1 Chitinophagaceae bacterium | reverse complement strand
GATTCGTAGCGCCCAATCCTCTTGTGGGAGCCGTTTTGGTTTTTGACAACCGAATTATAGGAGAAGGCTACCATCAGCAATACGGTCAAGCTCATGCAGAAGTAAATTGTATCAATAGCGTGAAGGAGTCTGACAGGGACCTTATCCCCGAAAGCACACTCTATGTATCACTGGAACCATGCTCACACTTCGGAAAAACACCTCCGTGTACCGACCTGATTCTCCGGCAGAAAATACCCTCGGTAAAAATAGGAAGCGTAGATATCCACGACGTAGTAAACGGGAAAGGAATAGATCGGTTAAGGCAGGCAGGAGTGGAGGTTAAGACTGGTATCTGTGAACAGGAGTGTTTGTTTCTCAACAGAAGATTCTTCACTTCTCTCTCACAAAACAGGCCATACATCGTTTTGAAGTGGGCACAGTCTTCCAACGGTATGATGGGAAAAACCGGAGTCAGAACACCTATCAGTAACCCATACACGAATATGCTGGTACATAAGTGGAGAAAAGAGGAGCCGGCTATCCTGGTAGGCCATCGCACTGCTACTATTGACAACCCGCAACTCACCAACCGCCATTGGGAAGGGAAGCAACCCGTAAGAATATTGCTTTGCAGTCATCCGTGCAAAGAAGATTTAGTTATGTTTTCCGGCCCGGGAAAGACTATCGTCTTTAACACAGAAGAAAACAAAGTGTCAGGCGATGTCCATTTTGTAAAAGTGAGCATGGGTGCTTACCTTTCGGAAACAATGACCTGTCTGATGCAGGAGAATATCCAAAGTGTGCTTGTGGAAGGTGGCGCATTCACCCTGAAAGAATTTCTGGATGCAGGGCTTTGGGATGAAATAAGGGTAATCACAGCCAGAAGAAAAATCATTGACAACGGAATTCCTGCTCCTTCACTGCCCGAGACCAGATTATTAAAAGAAGTTCAAATCGCAGACGACCAGATTGCGTTTTATGGAAATCCTCACAACCGTTTTGTTGTTCCCAATTAAATATACTTTTATTTTTGAGCTCCATTAATCCATTTCTTCTTTGAGCAGCATTAAAAAATTAGCCGGACAAACGATGTGGTACGGAGCGAGTTCCATCGTGGCTCGATTCCTGTTTTATCTGCTCACTCCCTATTTCATGGGAACACTTTCTGTGGAGAAGTATGGAGACATGAGCATTATGTATGCGGCCATTCCCTTCCTGAATATCATTTTTACTTACGGACTGGAAACTGCCTTTTTCAGATTTGCCACTCAGGAAAAGTATAAGAAAGATGTGTATAGCACTTCAGTAATTTCTATTATTGGCACCACCATCTTCCTTGGCGCACTGCTCATCCTTTTCTCTAAAACGATTGCGCATTGGTTGCGGTTGGATAATTATCCTGAATTTATTACCCTCTCTGCATTAATTATTTCGTTTGACACCCTTACCACACTACCCTTTGCCAAGTTGCGGCTCGATCAGCGTCCCAGAAAGTATGCACTGATACGAATTGCAACTATCGTTTTTCAAATTATTATCACCTACTTCCTCCTCACTGTGTGCCCGGAAATTGCTAAAAAGAATCCGGACGGTCTCATCGGCACTTTCTACAATCCTGACTATGGTGTCGGATATATCATTATAGCTAATCTCGTTGCCTCAATATTTGCATGGCTGCTGCTCTTTAAGGAGTTTTTCTCTATTCAGTGGAAATTCAACTTCAATACCTGGAAGGTGATGATGATTTATTCAATGCCCCTGATTATTGCCGGACTGGGAGGAATGATTAATGAGACCTTCGACCGCATCATGCTGAGCTGGCTGGCTCCGGGCGCAACAGAGAAGGCAGCGAAGGAACAGGTAGCAATCTATGCGGCATGTTATAAATTATCTATCCTGATTACACTTTTCATCCAGGCATTTCGCTATGGAGCCGAGCCGTTTTTCTTTAAAGAGTCTGAAGGTAAGGATGCACCCAGGGTGTATGCAAGAGTGATGAAATTTTTTGTCATCACTATTTCGATCATGTTTCTCGCAGTGGCGCTATATCTCGAAATATGGAAATACTTCTTTGCCATCACAGGCACTCCCAAAGAAAAGCTGGAGCTTTATTGGACAGGGCTTAAAGTAGTGCCAATCCTGCTGTTTGCAAATATGTTCCTTGGGATTTATTATAACCTGTCTATTTGGTATAAACTTACAAACAAAACAATGGCAGGTGCCTGGATCACCATCATAGGAGCTGTACTCACTCTTTTAATCAATTTCCTCTTTATTCCCATCTTCGGATACATGGCAAGTGCATGGGCCACCTTCCTGTGTTATGGATCCATGATGGTAATATCCTATATATGGGGACAAAAAGAATACCCTATCCCTTATGCGTGGAAGAAGTTGGTGGCTTACATGGTGATTGCACTGGCCTTATTTGGGCTTCATAAATTACTCAACAACTGGACTCACAATCTCATCTATAACCTCACTACAGCCACAATACTATTCTTAGCCTTTATCTGGTTTATTCTACAGGTCGAGAAGAAGGAATTCAGAAAACTACCCTGGGTAGGCAGGTACATCCGGTAAAATTCAGAAAAACTGAAGTTTCACTATTTCCAGGCCGGAGACCTGAAATCGGAAGGACATCTAACAGCCGGAAAAGTGAAAAAGCCATTGAATAAAAGCTATCAATCATTAGCATATTTTCGAATAATTCAATCAATTAAAACTGAATGTCAGATGTTGTCTATCATCACGAGTTTTATTCTGCATCATAAATAACACAATAAATGTATTCTTACATATTTTTATATTACTTAAAAAACATCTAAAAATCAGGATTCATTCTACCTATTCTTTAATCAAATACAAAATATTTAGATTAATACAAATTCACTTTAGCTTCTTTCGTAATTTCAGGCACTTTCAATCAATTATGAAATCACAGTTAAATTACCTAAATGAGTGTACTAGTCGCGGACTTTGTGGACAGCGTTTCACGCAGGCATGCTAATGAACCTGAGTTTCTTCAGGCAGTTATTGAAGTAGCTGAATCTTTAATTCCTTACATTGAAAAACACCCTGTTTACCGAAAAAATAAGATTCTGGAGCGAATGACGGAGCCGGAAAGGGTAGTCATCTTCAGAGTGCCCTGGATAAATGACAACGGAGAAATAGAAATCAACCGTGGATACAGAGTGCAAATGAACAGCGCGATTGGGCCTTATAAAGGAGGCCTCAGGTTTCATCCTACGGTCAATCTCAGCATATTAAAATTTCTTGCTTTTGAGCAGGTTTTGAAAAACAGCCTCACCGGGCTTCCGATGGGAGGAGCCAAAGGAGGAAGCGATTTTGATCCTAAGGGAAAAAGCGATCGCGAGGTCATGCAGTTTTGCCAGAGTTTCATGACTGAACTTAGTAAGTATATCGGCCCGAATACGGATGTACCCGCAGGTGATATAGGGGTAGGCGCCCGGGAAATAGGGTTTTTGTTCGGACAATACAAAAGATTAAAAGGTGAATTCACCGGGGTACTTACTGGTAAAGGCATTGAATACGGAGGGAGCCTGATACGGCCTGAGGCCACAGGGTACGGCCTGGTCTATTTTGTAGAGGAAATGCTCCAAAAAAGAGGAGATTCAGTGAGGGGAAAATCAGTTGTCATCTCCGGTTCCGGTAACGTATCACAATTTACAGCAGAAAAATGTATAGAAATGGGGGCTACCGTCCTGACGCTCTCCGACTCTGACGGCTTTATATACGATCCGGCAGGTATTGATGAAAACAAATTAAATTTTGTCAGGGAGTTAAAAAATGTCAGGAGAGGGCGCATCAAGGAATATGCATTGAGATACGGATGCGAATATTTCCCACAGGAGAAGCCCTGGGGTATTTCCTGTGATATTGCACTACCTAATGCGACGGAGAACGAACTACATGTCGAAGATGCCTGCATATTAGTAAACAATGGCTGCTATGTGGTAGCCGAAGGCGCCAATATGCCCTGCACACCACAGGCGATAGAAGTGTTCAGAAATAAAGGCATTCTGTATGCACCCGGCAAGGCGGCCAATGCAGGAGGGGTAGCCGTAAGCGGGCTTGAGATGACACAAAACTCAATGAGATATTCCTGGACAAGGGATAAGGTAGATCAGAAACTGAAATCCATAATGCAGAATATCCACCGTTCATGTGTGAGATACGGTGAGGAAGAAGATGGCTACATAAACTATCAAAAGGGAGCTAATATTGCCGGATTTGTTAAAGTGGCAGATGCCATGCTCTCTCAGGGATTTGTATAATTTTATTCCTAACTGAACCAACTTTGTTTACATCCCCGACTATCTCATCATAGCGGGGTTTCTTCCCTCCCCCACCACCCACAACCCACAACCCACAACCCGAAACCTGCAACCCAAAACCTGAAACCTGAAACCCGAAACCTGAAACCCGCCCCCCCTTTAACCCCCAACAGGGTAATTGTCCACAAATGTTGAAATCCCAGCTATCCGTTCACGGTAAAAGTTAGGCTAATTCGCATTTTTTCAATTGGAATATGCCTTTTACCCCTTACCTTTGCGCCCAATTTCAAACACTATATTTCATTTTATGGCAAATAAGGGAAAAATCAGGCAGATTATCGGTGCCGTGGTTGACGTACACTTCCCCAATGAAGGGGCTCTACCACAAATTTATACGGCTATGGAACTCACTCGTCCGGATGGTCAAAAGCTGGTACTTGAAGTGCAGCAGCATCTGGGAGAGGACAGTGTTCGTTGTATTGCAATGGACTCTACCGAAGGCCTTACCCGTGGCATGGAAGTAGTGGACTCCGGTAGCCCGATTCTGATGCCTACAGGCGATGGAATCAACGGGCGTTTGTTTAATGTGACAGGAGACGCCATTGACGGTCTGCCCCAGGTAAGTAAAGAAAATGGCCGCCCCATTCACGCACAACCCCCATTATTTGAAAATCTGAGTACAACTACAGAAGTACTTTATACCGGTATCAAAGTAATTGACCTGATTGAGCCTTATGCAAAAGGAGGTAAAATCGGACTGTTTGGTGGTGCAGGTGTTGGAAAGACAGTATTGATTCAGGAACTGATTAATAATATCGCAAAAGCATATTCAGGCTTATCAGTATTTGCAGGAGTAGGAGAACGTACCCGTGAAGGAAACGACCTGCTTCGTGAGATGATTGAAGCCGGAATTATGAAATACGGTGACGATTTCAAACACAGTATGGAAGAAGGTGGATGGGATCTGAGCAAGGTAAACCTCGAGGAACTAAAGGACTCGAAGGCTACTTTCGTATTCGGACAGATGAACGAACCACCGGGAGCAAGAGCCCGTGTGGCACTGAGCGGATTGACAGTAGCAGAATACTTCCGCGATGGCGACGGACAGGGTAAAGGACGTGATATCCTTTTCTTCGTGGACAATATCTTCCGTTTCACTCAGGCCGGTTCCGAGGTATCTGCACTGTTAGGGCGTATGCCTTCAGCGGTAGGATACCAACCCACACTGGCTACAGAAATGGGATTGATGCAGGAAAGAATTACTTCTACACGCAATGGATCTATCACTTCCGTACAGGCTGTTTATGTACCTGCGGATGACCTTACGGACCCGGCTCCGGCTACTACATTTGCCCACCTGGATGCCACCACGGTATTGAGCAGAAAGGTTGCAGATAAAGGAATCTATCCTGCTGTGGATCCGCTGGATTCTACTTCAAGGATTCTGACCCCCGACGTAGTGGGCGAAGAGCACTACGAATGTGCCAACCGTGTAAAAAGAACCCTGCAACGCTATAAGGAACTACAGGATATTATCGCTATCCTTGGTCTGGATGAATTGAGCGACGAAGACAAATTGGTAGTAAGCCGCGCAAGAAGAGTAGAGCGTTTCCTCAGCCAGCCATTCCACGTGGCAGAGCAATTTACCGGTCTGAAAGGCGTACTGGTTTCCATTGAAGACACAATCCGTGGTTTTAATGCCATCATGGATGGTGAAGTGGATGAATATCCTGAAGCAGCCTTCAACCTGGTAGGCACATTGGAAGATGCCATTGAGAAAGGGAAGAAAATGCTGGAAGCAGCAAAAGCATAAATTGATTATTCAGCTCTAATTATTCCGACTAATGAACCTTGAAATCTTAACTCCTGAACACACTGTCTTCAAAGGCGATGTGTATGGTGTACAACTGCCGGGAATTAATGGACTGTTTGAAGTGCTGGATAAACACGCCGCGATTGTCAGCGCATTGAAAGCCGGCAAA
>JACFNA010000177.1 GCA_019455085.1 Chitinophagaceae bacterium | reverse complement strand
CGTTTTCAAGATTGAAAGTCATAACCACCCTTCTGCAATCGAACCTTTTCAGGGAGCCGCTACAGGAGTAGGTGGTATCCACAGAGATATATTCACCATGGGAGCCCGGCCCGTAGCAGCCCTCAATTCATTACGATTTGGCAATCCTGAAAAAGCAAAGACGCAACACCTGGTTTCCGGAGTAGTGAAGGGTATCGGGCATTATGGAAACTGCTTTGGAGTGCCTACTGTAGGTGGTGAAGTTTATTTCGAAGAATGTTACCACACTAATCCGCTTGTGAATGCAATGAGTGCAGGTATCCTCAAAGTGGGAGAATCTGTAAGTGCCACTGCCGAAGGCGAGGGCAACCCGGTATTTATTGCAGGAAGCGCCACCGGAAAAGATGGTATGGGAGGTGCCGCATTCGCATCTGCCGACCTACATGAAGGGAGTGCAGAAGACCTGCCTGCGGTGCAGGTTGGAGACCCTTTCCAGGAAAAGAAACTCCTGGAAGCATGCCTCGAGATTATACATTCGGGGGCACTGGTTGGGATGCAGGATATGGGCGCAGCCGGCATTATCTGTTCTACATCAGAGACAAGTGCCAAAGGAGGTACAGGGATGGATATTCATCTGGAAAACGTACCTGTTCGCCAAAAAGACATGAAACCATGGGAACTACTGCTGAGCGAGAGTCAGGAACGCATGTTGTTGATTGTAAAAAAAGGAAGGGAAAAAGAAGTGCTGGATATCTTCGAGAAATGGGATTTGCCCTGCTCACAGATAGGCACCGTAAACAATAGTGGCATCCTGCGATTTTATATGCATGGACAACTGGAAGCGGAAATTCCTGCGGAGAGTCTGGTACTGGGAGGCGGTGCACCGGTTTATGACAGAGAATATAAAGAACCTGAATATCTGGAAAAAGTCAGGGCTTTCGATATCAGCAGCATAACGCCGGATACAAACCTGAAAGCGATTGCAGAGAAGCTCATTACAAACCCCACTATCGCTTCCAAGAAATGGGTTTATGAACAATACGATAGCATGGTAGGCACGGCTAATATGAACACCAATGACCCGTCAGATGCAGCAGTCGTATGGATAAAAGGAACTAAGAAAGCGTTAGCGCTCACCACAGATTGCAACAGCCGCTATGTATTTGCAGACCCTTACACCGGATGTATGATTGCCGTGGCTGAAGCCGCAAGAAATATCGTATGCTCTGGCGGAAAACCATTAGGCGTCACCAATTGTCTCAATTTTGGAAATCCGTATGACCCTGAGGTTTATTATCAGTTTGTAAAAAGCATACAGGGAATGTCAGCAGCGTGCCAGAAATTTGACACACCCGTTACCGGAGGCAATGTCAGCTTCTATAACCAGTCGCCCGATGGACCTGTATATCCTACTCCCGTAATAGGAATGGCCGGGATTCTCGACGATACTGATAATAAAATGTCACTTTACTTCAGGAATGAAGGCGACCTAATTTATCTGGTCGGGAAACACATCGAAGATCTCAACAGTTCAGAATATCTCCATAAAATCAGAGGTATTGAGTACTCCCCTGCTCCTTACTTCAACCTGGAAGAGGAATACAATGTGCATCTCAATATTGAGAAATTAATCCGTGGCAAACTAATCCATAGTGCACACGACCTCTCTGAGGGAGGCTTATTCATTGCACTCGCAGAAAGTGCCTTCTATAAAAATATCGGATTTAGCGTAAAAGTTGCCCAGTCCTACCGAAAGGACGCATACTGGTTTGGGGAAGCACAGGGAAGAGTGCTGGTATCTGTCAGCCCTGAAAAAAAACAAGCATTCGAGGCGTCCCTCACGGTACCATTTGAATTACTCGGGGTTACCGGCGGAAGCAAAATTGAGGTGGACGGAGAAGACTGGGGACAGGTAGCAGCGTGGAAGGATAAATACACATCTACCCTTACTGATCTGATGTCATCGAATGAATAAGGATAGCCATATTCTTATCACAGGAGGTGCAGGATTCATCGGGAGTGCACTGGTTAAAATTTTTAATAATCACGGCATTCAAAACCTGATCCTGTGCGACACATTTCATAACAAGGAGAAAACCAGGAATCTTGAGGGAAAACAATATACTACACAGGTAGAAGCCGATCAACTCTTCGAATTCTTACAGCAGGATTACCGGATTGGATTCATCTTCCACTTTGGTGCCAAAGCGGGTGCCTATGCAATGGATAAGCAGGCACTTGAGAAATACAACCTGGAATATTCCCAAAAGATTTGGGACTACGCCACCCTGAACCAGATTCCTCTTATATATGCTACCACAGGAGCCACTTATGGATCGGGCACTTCCGGCTTTACAGATGATGTATCTACTTTGAAGAAACTGAACCCTGTCAACGAGTATGCACGTTCCAAGCACAGGTTTGATCTGTGGGCCAATTCTCAGGAAAAGAGCCCTCCTTTCTGGGCAGGATTAAAATTCTTCAATGTGTATGGCCCCAATGAATATCACAAAGGAAGAAGGGCCAGTATGGTGTACCACTGCTACCGTCAGATTGTCGAGAAAGGCTATGCCGCGCTCTTCGGATCATTTAACCCTGCTATAGCTGATGGAGAATATAAGCGGGACCTTGTGTACCTGAAAGATGTGCTGGATATTTGTTTCTGGTTTTATGATCAGATTCAGCACAATCATCATAAGTTTTCCTCCGGAATTTTTAATGTGGGCACAGGCATACCGGTATCCTTTAATGAAATAGCTTTTGCCGTTTTTTCCGCACTGAAGAAGGAAGCAAGTATCCGATACCAACCTATCCCGGAAGATATCCGCAATGGATATCCGGAAATAAGCTATGCAGACACTGGCAAATTGCGATCATCAGGTTATACCTCTCCATTCACACCTCTGGTTGAGGGAGTAGCAGATTACGTCCGGAACTACCTCATCCCCAAAAGGTATTTTTAACCAAACCACGAAAACAACTTATTGACACCCGGGATGGGGCAATAGTTTTTCTAAAGTTTGCCATCTTTAGGAATTAATATTTTCAGAAATATATCAGGAACGATATCCATTGGCAATACTTTTCCCACGATCATTAGCAGCTCTTTATGAAAAATCTCCTAATAAATTTTCAATTTTATGTTCAATCTTAAGATTTTTATCCACCGGACTTTTTTTGCACATAGAATACCGTAAGTTTGCACGACCCTCCGGAATCATTTTATTTCCTTCAGTGTCCGACGGTCACAAATTATATGCGTATGTCCAAATATATTTTTGTAACCGGAGGGGTTACTTCTTCTTTAGGTAAAGGTATTATTGCAGCATCTCTGGCCAAGTTATTGCAATCCAGAGGGCTGAGTGTGACTATTCAGAAGTTTGACCCCTATATCAACGTGGACCCGGGCACACTAAATCCGTATGAACATGGAGAGTGTTATGTTACAGAAGATGGAGCAGAAACTGACCTCGACCTGGGGCATTATGAAAGATTCCTGAATATCAATACCAGCCAGGCCAATAATGTAACCACCGGCCGGATTTATCAAACCGTTATCAACCGCGAGAGAGAAGGTGACTATCTCGGAAAAACCGTGCAGGTAGTGCCCCACATCACTGATGAGATTAAGAGAAGGATGATGCTGCTGGGCGAAAAAGGCAATTATGATATTGTAATTACAGAAATCGGGGGCACAGTAGGAGATATAGAGAGCCTTCCATTTATAGAAGCAGTGCGCCAGATGCAATGGGAACTCCCGGATGAAGATTGCCTTGTAGTGCATCTTACCCTTATTCCATACCTGCGGGCAGCTAAAGAACTGAAGACAAAACCAACACAGCAGAGTGTCAAATTATTAAGCGCAAACGGAGTACATCCGGATGTACTGATTTGCCGGACCGAACACAAACTGACACCCGACCTACGCCGGAAGGTGGCGCTCTTTTGTAATGTGAAAGAAGAAGGTGTGATTGAAGCCATTGATGCGCCCACAATCTATGAGGTACCACTGCTCATGCTTCGCGAAAAGCTCGATAAGATAGTGCTGAAAAAGTTAAGAATAAACAATGACCGTGAACCTGATTTAGAGAAGTGGAAATCGTTTTTAGACAAGGTAAAGCATCCTTCCAAAAAAGTAAATATCGGGCTGATTGGGAAGTATATCGAATTGCAGGATGCATACAAATCGATCCTGGAAAGTTTTATTCATGCAGGCGCAATGAATGAATGTAAGGTACAGGTAATTAATATCCACAGTGAAAATATTACAGAAGGGAATGTGGAAGAGACACTTGCCGGACTCGATGGGTTACTCGTGGCACCAGGGTTTGGCCACAGAGGAGTAGAAGGTAAAATCGTAGCAGTAAAGTATGCACGCCAGCACCGGATGCCTTTCTTTGGCATCTGTCTTGGTATGCAGATGGCAGCCATAGAATTTGCGAGGAACGTGCTGGGAATGAAAGATGCTGAATCGACAGAAATGAATCCTAATACCTCTGTACCTGTTATAGATATGATGGAAGACCAAAAAAAGGTTACGGCAAAAGGTGGCACCATGAGATTAGGCGCTTATCCCTGTGAAATTCGTGAAGGGTCACTGGCGTATGAAATATACGGCACTACACAAATCAGTGAACGCCACCGTCACCGTTGGGAGTTTAACAATCACTACCTGAAAAAATTTGAAGATGCAGGAATGATTGCTACAGGCATGAATCCCGAAACAGGCCTGGTGGAGATTATGGAATACACCAAGCACCCATTTTTTATTGGAGTACAGTTTCATCCTGAATTAAAGAGTACTGTGGAAAACCCACACCCGATTTTTGTCCACTTTATAAAGGCAGCAAAACTCTTTAGTGAAAAAGGCAAACAGGCAGATGAAAAGGCAAGTGCTGCATCTGTCAACTAACATCTTGCGAAATATTAACAAAACACTTTCATCCGGCAGGTAATCTTTGCACTGATTCCTGCGTCTATCAGATTGAAAAAGACATTGACATGAAGAAAGGTTTATTCGCACTACTGATTTTGTTTTCTTATGCAGCCCATGCACAATCCGATTATATCGGTGAAAGCGACCCCAATGCAAGAGCATTATTGAAGAAGGTTTCAGCAAAATACAAAGCCTACCATAGTATTTCAACCGGCATTACCCTCCAGGTTGAGGACAGCAAAGGCCAGAAACTTTCTACACAAAAAGGCAGTCTGAGCCTGAAAGGAAATAAATACAGACTTTCCATGAACGAAGACCTCTCTTTTTCTGACGGAAAAAGTATCTACAACTACGACAAGGCTGCCGGGGAAATCCAGATTACAAGAATTAACCCGAAAGACAACCTGTTAACGCCACAAAAACTCTTTACTAATTTCTACGATAAGGATTACCTATACAGACTGTCAGACGTTGTAAAGTCGGGAAACATCACGCTTCAGCCTGTGGAACTGACTCCACTAGATAAAACGCTCCCTTTCTTTAAAGTCATCCTTAATATCAATAAGAGCACTAACCAAATTGTATCAGCTCAGATATTTGAGAAGTCAGGTACCCGTTATTTATACAGCCTCAACGGTTTCAGGACAAACGCATCAATGCCGGAGAATCTGTTTACATTTAATAAATCCGATTTTCCGGGAGTGGAAGTTATAGATCTCAGATAACCCTGATATCCGGGCTACCGAAAATATTTTTCAGGCCCTTAAATTGAAGCCGGAATTTGGTTATTTTCTATAGAATTATCGAATAAAAACACAGGAAGCAACGTTATATTATTATGTTGCTGAAACCTATCTGGATATTATCATTCCTGCTGGCCTACCTACCAGCCACCACCGATATCAGTACAGGTAAGGAAAAAATTCAATGGATGACCCTGGAAGAAGCTTCAAAGAAGATGGAAGTGAGCCCCAGGCCCATGATAATCGACCTTTATGCCAAATGGTGTTTTTGGTGTAAGGAGATGGACAAAAAGACTTACAACAACGATAAGGTAGTCCGGTATATAAACGAGAACTTTTACCCTGTAAAGATGGATGCGGAGACGAAATCGACCGTCCAGTGGAATGACAGGGAATACGATTACAATAACTCTGTAAGGGTAAATGAATTCAGCCTTTTTGTCACAAACGGACAACTAAGCTATCCTACTACAGTTATCTTCATGAATCAGGACGAGGCACCGGCCACGATTCCCGGATTTATGTCCACAGAGGAAATTGAGCCTTTCCTAAAATATTTTGGCGAACATTATTACAAAAAGACTTCATTTCAGGATTTTCTGAGAAGTTTCAAGAAGTCCTGGTAAAATAATTATAAATGCCCTCGGGGCATTTCAACTCGGTTTTTCATAGGATATTG
>JACFNA010000176.1 GCA_019455085.1 Chitinophagaceae bacterium | reverse complement strand
TATAAAAGCAATTTTCTTCATAATAGTTCTACCCTCAAGCAATCAGACAAATGGAATCACTAACATATAAATGTATTTTCATGCTTGAAAGCAAAAAAGATTTCCCGTTCGGCTTGTGATTGAGAAATGATGAGCTAATATATGGAAAACTTTCTTATTGATTTGCTTAATTATATACCTTTTTGTCTTTTATTCTTTGTTTGAAGTTTGGGAAGCATACAGGAAAATAGGGTAGTGAGTAAGTTTAGTCATCCTACATATAAATAAACAATACGTTTTCATTCGGGTATTTGCATCATTCTTCCTGGTTGATGGCGTATTCTTCACCGCAGGTACTAAGACTACATCCGGATGCACGGAATTCAGGTGACAATATAGTATTTCTCCCAAAGTAACCGGAGTGATTTTACGCGATCTCTCTAAATTGGATAGATATATAGGAATTACCATACTAAAAGGTAATATTAATTCGTTTCGAATAGCGTGGTGCAAAAACCACAATCCAAGTTCCTGACACCAAAACCACACACTTATGAAAACCTACTTTACACTCCTATGTTTATGCTTAACCCTGAGTGGCTTTTCTCAGGTAAAACAGTTTAGAAGCAATCTTTATATTGTTGATCCCAAGGGAAGTCCGGTACTGATGGACGGTACCTTGTCATTTTACGATAATCAATACAGCAATGAAGTAAACCAGCAGGACGCCCGAAAGATGTTTAACCCCGGAGAAAACTGGGGAATGTTACGCCACACGCAGACACTTATTGTAGAAAGAAGACAGGATATTTCAGGGCCGGATACCGTATTCTTTAAGATGTGGAATATGAGAATCATTACCTACAGGCTGGAATTCAGTGCAAAATATTTCGAAGGGTCTGAAGTTACAGGCAGGCTATATGATAAATATCTTGATAAATATACGGATATAAACCTTGGAGGCACTACCCATGTCGATTTTAGTGTCACTTCGGATGCCAATTCTAAGAGAAGTGATCGCTTTACACTGTATTTTGATAAGGAAAAACCGAAGCCAATGGCGTTTACTGATGCTGTGGCCAGTTTGCAGGGAAACAACATCTTGCTTCAGTGGGCTACTATAAATGAAAAGAAGATCAGGTCGTACACGGTTGAGAATTCCACCAATGGATACAGGTTTACCGAAACCCCTCTGGTATCAGATGCGGTGAATACACCAGTAGCAGGATATAGACAAATTGTAGCCAATCCGAGCAGCAGGATGAATTATTACAGGATTCGGGCAAATCACGAGGATGGAAGTGTTACTTTCAGTGAGGTGTTGAGTATTGAGGTGCCGACAAAACAAAGTATCATTTCGATGTATCCTAATCCTGCTCCATCCTCAAATATCCGTTTACGGCTGACACAGGTTCCTGTCGGAAAGTATAGTATTAATATTTATAACAGCTTTGGAAGGGTAGTACACAGCCAGAAAGAAACGATGAATAGCCAGTCCGGTAATATTATCCTGAACAATCGCCAGTCCATACCCGATGGATTATACAGGGTAGAGATTATAGGCCCTGATGGCTACCGGAGCACAGAAAGTATTTTGATTCGTAATTAGAAAATAAACCCAAAAACAGGGGGCGGCGCTAAAGTTGCTCCTTGTTTTTTGGGAAGGTGGTTGGGAAAATCTTTCATCTGCCTGCGTATAGCGTGTGCCTTTGCTGCAGTAGAAGCATTTTAAATATGAATATTTTTTCCTGATTAAGAATTACTTTATTATTTTAGCAAGGAATTTGTGACCTCTATGAAAAGAATATTTTTTATTGTTTTAACTACCGTACTAATTGGGTTCTCCTTAACCTTGCCTATTGAAGTATCAGCACAACCTGATCCAAGATGTGATCCCAGGGAGACCTGGGCAGAGTGTTGCGCAAGATTCCCTGAGGCTTCTGCATGCCCTATCGACGGTGGAGTTGTAGCTTTATTAGCAGCCGGTGTGGGCTATGGAATCAAAAGGGCCAGGGATTCCAGACAGAAGGGCGAGAAGGCGTTAGAAGAGTAATAGCCGCTATCTACCTGCTCCAATGAGATTGACAGTTTCATTTTCTATTTAATATTTCCATAGTTTAGATACTTTCTGCGGTCTTCTCCAAAGTGAATAAAAGGGGGTTAATGGTGTAATTTCTATATTCACGATTTTAATCAATCTTAGTTTTAAACAATTTTTCAATAATTCATTGATTTCTTGAGAAATAGCCACCTCGTTATTGATGAATTACATTAATTTAGCGGTCATTGGCTCAAAGGCAATGATTAACCCGTTTTTTCGTTCTACATATACTACTGTCATTGATTTTACTTATGTATTTTCGCCGGAAAGTAGTACCCGAGATAAAGGGTAAAAGAAATTGATTTGGCCTCATCTACTAATAAATCTTATATCCCGAAGAAAAATTTTACCTGAAAACCTTTTTTGCGGCTAATTAGTCCTGAATCATGAGGCTTATATCTTTATGGCGTTTATGTGTGTACCTCCTGGCTATTGCAGCTGTGCCGGTACTGCTGTCTTCCTGTAATACCACACGCAGGACGGTATATTTTAAGAATCTGGAAAAAGATACTACACTGAAGAATCTGGTATCCAGATCCTATCAGGAAATTATCCGCCCGGGAGATTTCCTGACGATTACTGTTTCCAGCCTGAGTCCTGAGAACACCGCCTTGTATAATGCAGCCCCAAACGCATTGGGCGAACTCAAGGGATATCAGGTAAACGAAGCAGGTAATATTGAATTTTTTAAATTGGGATCCATTAAGGTTGACGGTCTGTCCACCCAGGCTCTTAAAGACAAGTTGCAAAAAGATCTTGAACCTTATCTTGCCCAGAATGTAGTCGTAGTTTCTATCTCAAACCGGCACATCACAATGATGGGATCTGTGTCGCCCAAAGTAATGCCACTCACACCTAATATGACACTGCTGGATGCGCTTGCTGAATCAGGTGATATTGGTGAAAAAGGCAGAAGCGACAACATTCTTGTAATTCGTGAAAAAGATTCAGGGAGCGAAAGGGAATTTAAAAGGCTTAAGCTTTCAGACGAATCTATTTTCTATTCGCCCTACTTCTATTTGCAGCCAAATGATATTGTCTATGTGGAGCCAAGGAAACCCACTGCTCAGATTATACAGATTACATCATTTGTAATGTCCACAGTGAGTTTTATCCTGCTGTTATTTTCCAGATTCAGATGATAAACAGGTAAGTAATGAACACCGAAGAACAATTTTTTAAAGAAAAACCGGAAAGCAACATCTTCAAGCAGGTCTTATACAAATACCTGCCTTTCTGGCCTTTGTTTGCGGTGACGGTATCCGTTTCCATGTTTATCTATTATCTGGATCTTCGTTCACAGATTCCCATGTACGTGGCATCTGCCCGCATCTTATTGAAAGACCAGCGGGGAGGTGACACCAAAGCCCTGGATGCATTGAACATCTTTACAGAACGGAAAATAATGGACAATGAGATTGTAACGCTACGCTCGCTCGATCTCATGCAGGAGGTTGTAAAGGAATTAGATCTTTATGCCACGGTGTATAATAAAGGAAATGTCAGAACAGAGGAATTATATAAGAGTACCGCTCCGGTAAAGTTTATCGCTGTGGACAAGGAAAATATTAACCTGTGGAAGACTCTATTCTTCTCGATGGACTGGAAGAATAACAGGATTGAGATAGATAACCGAAAAGTGCCATTCACTGACACATTGAATATAGATGGTTATAAATATCTGATTGAGGTAAACAATGAGTATAATAAGGCGGTGGTAGGGAAAAATTTCTTCGTCACTTTTTCCGGCCCGTCGGGTCCAGCGGGTGCGCTGGTAGGCGGATTACGAATCGCAGCTTATTCCTACTCCTCTACTATCTTAAACGTAACCCTGAACACTCCTGTACCCCAAAAAGGAAAAGATGTACTCTCTAAACTCTTTGAGATATACAATCGCGAAGCTGTAATCGATAAGAATGAGATTGCGGTCAGGACAATGGATTTTATTGATGAGCGGCTGGCATTGGTAACAGAACAACTCGATAGCGTCGAAAAGAAAATATCAGGATATCAGACTGCCACATCTGTTGTGGATCTTGGAGCACAGGCCACCAACTACTTCAGCAAAGTCAATGAATATGATAAACAAGCCGCAACGCTCGACCTGCAATTGGATGCGCTGGCGGATATCAAGAAATATGTAGAGTCAGACAGAGGTACGGCAGGATCTGTCCCCTCTATGATGATCGTAAGTGATGCGGCGCTGTCCGGTCTTTTGGGGCAATTATACACTGCCCAGGTGAATGCAGAACAACTTAGAAAAGTTACCGGAGAAAAGAATGACGCATTCATTGCAGCAGAAGCAGAAGTGGCACGCCTGAAAAAGGATGTGCGCGAAAGCATGGAGAATGTCAGAAGCAACCTGCTTACTATGCGCAGAGAGGTGAACAGGCAGATAGCACAGAATAATGCACTGCTTCGCGGTATCCCGGAAAAAGAGAGGGCTTTCCTGGAGATAAGCAGGCAACAGTCGGTTAAGAATAATATCTACACTTTCCTGCTTCAGAAGAAAGAAGAGACCGCAATTTCCTCAGCATCCACTACTCCTGATCTTCGCGTGATCGACTCCCCGTCACATTACGGACCGGTGAGTCCCATAGCACGTAATTTTTATCTAACGGGACTGGTTATAGGTTTATTGGCTGCCGCCGCCATCGTATTGCTTAAGGAAGTATTTACACGTAAAGTGTTGTTTAGAAATGAGATAGAGGATAAGGTGAAGCTTCCAGTCATGGGCGAATTGATTCAGGTACCCGGGAAAGAACATATTGTGATTTCCGATGGCAAAAGAACGGTTATTGCAGAGCAATTCAGATCTGTCCGAACCAACCTGGCCTTTATGGGGTTGAATGAGAAAAATAATGTGTTGCTGGTGACCTCGAGCATTTCCGGTGAAGGAAAGAGTTTTGTGGCGATAAACCTTGCCATCAGCTTTACGCTGACAGGTAAGAAGGTAGCCTTAATGGAACTGGACCTGCGCAAGCCAAAACTCAGTAAAATGCTGGGTGTGTCGAAGCGGCCGGGTACTTCCACATTCCTTGCAGGGAAAACAGATATTGACAGTATCATTAAGACCACATCTTTTGAAAATCTGTACCTGATTTCTGCGGGACCGGTACCCCCCAACCCTACAGAGTTGATTTCTACTGAGGCTTTTGGTGAGTTGGTAAAGGAAATGAAGAAAAGATTTGATGTGGTAATCATGGATACAGCCCCGGTATCACCTGTTACAGATGCACAACTGCTTCAGGAGCACAGCGATATTAATTTGTTTGTGGTGCGCCATGCGGTTACACCCAGAATATTCCTGCCCATGATTCAGTCATTGCATCAGCAAAAGAAGTTCAGGCACATGTGTGTGGTATTTAATGGTGTGAAGCCCCGGGGATTTCAGATTTATGGTTATGGAATGGGAGGGTATGGAAATGGCTATGGTTATGGGTACGGATACGGATATGGTTATGGTAATGAATATGGAGGTGGCTATTACCTTGAAGAAGGAAAGCATAAGAGTATTTTTAAGGGCTTAAAAAATATACTAAAAAGGCGATAGCCGCAGTGTTTCTTCTTATTCAGCTAAATATTTTCTCAGTATGATTTTTTTAAAATTGAATGTGACTGAGAACGGCGAAGCCATGCCACAATTTGGGAATTGTACTTTTAAAGTGGAGGCATGCTGCATTGCTTTTTGAACATTCGTAGCATCAGATTTATTATTTATTGTAACCCGATTTCAAACAACTTCAATCTGCATTTTACGTGCATTGGTATGCTTTATATACAAAACCCCGGTGGGAGAAAAAGGTAGCGTCAGGACTTGAAGAGGCCGGATTTACGGCCTACTGTCCGTTGAATAAATCGGTCAGGCAATGGAGCGACAGGAAGAAGGTAGTGTATGAACCAGTGTTCAGAGGTTATGTTTTTATTAATTGTACGGCGAGGCAATTATGGGAATCACTTAAGATTGCAGGTATCCTGGCTCCTGTCAGGTATCTCGGGAAGCCGGCTGTGATCAGAGATGAGGAGATACAGACAGTTAGGAAATTCCTGAAAGAATTTGAGGATGTAATAGTAGAGGAACTTTCATTAGAAAAATCTGCAAGAGTACGTATTCGTACCGGTGTGTTGATGGATTATGAAGGTACGATAGTTGAGGTCTATGGTAACAGGGCGATTGTAAAGATTAATAGCCTGGGGCTGCAACTGAGTGCGCAGTTTAATAAAAAGGATCTGGAGAAGATTTGAATGGAACTTAATGGTGACACGTTGATAGAGGAGGTCGCGTTTGCGCACGTACGGTTACTATATGTCTGGAGTGAAGTATCATCACCATACCCCCTGTCATTCCGT
>JACFNA010000175.1 GCA_019455085.1 Chitinophagaceae bacterium | reverse complement strand
CCAACAGGCATCCGATAACATTAAGCCAAAGGAATGATACAATATTCAATTTATATGCCACAATCACTAAAAACTGCGATACCAATGCTCCATAAAATAAGGCGTTGGCCCTGATATACCTTATCCAGAATGCTACAAGAAAGATTCCCAAAATAACCCCATAAAATATAGATCCCAGAATGTTCACTGTCTCAATAAGGCTGTTTCCGATATTCCCGGCAAACTCAGCTACGAAAATGCAGAAGATACCCCAGAAAAGTGTATAGAGTTTAGAATACCGATAGTCTTTTTCAGCAGTGAGATTTTTGTTCCAATACTTTTTATGAATGTCCACCATAGTGCATGCAGCAAGCGAGTTAAGCGCAGCCGCCACACTCCCCCATGAAGCCAGAAAAATGATAGCAATCAAAAGTCCAATCAATCCTTCCGGTAAATAGTCCATCACAAAACGCAGGAATATATAGTTCGTATCATTCACATCCTGTCCGGGCAGCGCCTTCCTGATTAATTCAGTGTACTGGCTTCTGTAAGCTGACTTGGTTTGAATATCACCGGGCGGTACTTCTGCGTATGCTGCCTCTAATTTTTTCATTTCTGCACCATACTGAGTCTGACGCGCTTCTATCACCTGCGCCTCATTAAAATGCAGAGGAGCTTTGTGGAACTGATAAAACGAGAAAATCAAAACACCGAGCAGCAATATCATAAATTGCATAGGCACCTTTACCACTCCGTTCATGAGCAATCCCAGCTTGCTTTCCTTATCACTCTTTGCAGTAAGGTATCGACCCACCTGACTGTGATCAGTTCCAAAATAGGATAGTGCAAGAAACAGGCCTCCTATCAATCCACTCCAAATATTATACTTATCCTCCCAGTTAAATGCTCCTCCCTCAAAACCTGTAGTGATAATGTTCATCTTCCCACTTTCACCTCCAATTCTGAGGGCGTCACTAAAATGAATATTCTCAGGCATCAGTTTTACGACCAGATATCCGGCGAGAAACATACCTGCGAAAATGATGACGAGCTGTAATTTCTGTGTGTGCGCCACGGCTCTGGCTCCACCTGACATTGTATAAATAATCAATAATCCTCCCATGATGATGTTGGTATAATAAATATTCCAACCCAGGAGTGAACTTAAAATCAATGATGGTGCATAGATACTGATCCCTGTGGAGAGACCTCTTGATATCTGAAACAAAATAGAGGTGAAGGTCCTGGTCCTTGAGTCGAACCGCTCCTCTAAGAATTCATACGCAGTATAAACCTTTAGCCGTCTGAATACCGGCACAAATACAATACTTATTATTATCATGGCCAGCGGTAACCCAAAATAATATTGTACAAACCGCATCCCGTCAGTATAGGCTTGCCCGGGGGCACTTACAAAAGTGATGGCACTTGCCTGAGTACCCATAATACTCAACAAGACAAGGTACCAGGGCATATCATGGTTACTTAAAAAATACCCTTCAAGATTGTGCGAAGTACGGCTTTTGTATATCCCATAAGAAATAATGAGTATCAGCGTTCCGATCAGCACAATCCAGTCAGTATATCCCATAATACTGCAGATTAATTAAATGCCTTTGTGATAAAATAATATATAATGATTTGTATTACCAGGAAGAGGAATACAAAAATGTACCACCTCAACCAATACCGTTTCTCTTTTTTATCAGTTGTCATACACTAACTTTTCGGCTTCGCAATGAGGTTGGCAAACAGGCGATACGCCCCTGGCACGCCCGCAGGCAACTCTCTAAAGAACACGAGTCCGGAATATACGAATCTTCCTTTTCCGTAATTGCAGTAAATAAGGCTCCCATCTGATGCCGGCTCTCCTTTATCATTCATTAAAAACAAACTCTTATAGTTTTCTGAAAAATCCATAGCCTGATAAGTACTCCGCTCCTGAATCCATCCTTCGAAATCGGTTTCTGATATCTTGTTCGGGTAGTTGAGCAGCATATCTGTCTTATCAACAAAATTAACCTGGGCAGATTCGTCTGTCACTCTCGTTCGGGAAATTGTAAATGGATAAGGCCCAATTTTTGCTTTTATTGGCCCGATATTGTTATTGGTATTATATTGAACAAATAATACCCCGCCCTCTTTTACATAGTCCATTAGTTTACGTTCGGCTTCATTCAGCCAGGTATGAATATTATAAGCCCTAACCCCGGTAACTATCACATCGAACTCTGATAAATTCTTTGTTGCAACATCCACAGCATCCAGTATCGTTACTTTATAACCCATCTGAACAAGTGCTTCAGGTATCTTATCACCTGCACCAGCAATATATCCTGCATTCTTTCCCGCTATCTGCATATCTAAAGAAACCAATTTGGACTGTGCTTCAGGGAAGTAAACAATGTCTGAAATATGAGGATAACTTATTGCTACTTTGTAATGATCAAATATCCTGTTTCCCGAAACCGCTTTAAACTCCAGCTGATTAGTACCATTCTTCTTATCAGAAAAAAATGTACCGACTCCATTTTTCAGCCTTGCTGTTACCCCACGAACGGGCGCTACCTTCACTTCAGAAATAACCGCACCTGAATCATTGCGGGTAACCTGGGTATTCACGGAAACAGGTTTCTGATTTACTGACAGCACCACCTCAGGCTCACTTCTGATCTCAACCGCGGGTACCACGTAAACCGGTTGATTCACCTCGCCCTTTACAGGGTCATTATATCTGTATTTAACAGGAATTGTATAAGTGATAGAAGTACCCCCAAAATCAATGGTGAGCCCGACGCTGACAGGGTCATTCTCCGGCTTTCCAATCATAGATTGATCATTGACTGTAAATGCACCTGTTGTCATCGGCAATCTTAACCAATAGGGCTGAGAAAACGACGCCGAATCAGGGAGGATATATGATATACTTTTTTCCACATTGATGTCTCTGGTGAGTGCTTCGTCCAACGTGTTTTTTTGATCTCTGAAAACAATGTCTTTCAGACGGGCAGCCGTTCCCAAACGATTGTTTATGATCAATCTGATCTTAACTTCTTTACCTGGTACAAGATACTGCACTGTCGTATATGCTCCTGCAAATAACCCTGAGCATTCTGCAATCAGTTGTTTTACCTCTGTCAGCTTTTTATCTCTCCATACACCTGAAGGTAATTTTCTTATTTCATTATATATCTCTATCAAAAGGGGAACAGATTGACCGGGGGAATTAAAAGAGTATTCACTCACGAGCCGTGAAACCAGCGCACCAACACGTTGCCCTCCTATTCGCTCCCATGTAGTATTCACTCCATCCAGCAATCCTTCATGAGGTGCATCACCTTTTATTAATCTGAAATACTCATATCGGGTTCCACGCGAAGCAGAAACTCCGAATCCCTGACTCTTGTGCTGACTCCTGCTCTCTGCAGCTATTTCTCCATAGCTCTTACCTAAATAGGAATTATATCCACCCACATCCAGCTTAAACTGGTCCGACGAAGTCGTATTTTGTCCTCCAAAGTTAAACGTATTCCAAAGCAAGCGCCTAGGCTTCCAGACACCTACCCCATACTTCAACTGCTCAGGAAACCTTGTAGAATCTCCGGCTGCATCAAATGCCTCACCTGCGAGAATTGCTGACGCTGTATGATGTCCATGTCCCCCTTCACCAGTTGTAGGGAACCGTGTAACAATCACATCAGGACGAAACTTGCGGATAACCCAAACTACATCGCTAAGTATCTTTTCTTTATTCCAAAACTGAAAAGTTTCCCCGGGTCCCTTTGAATAGCCGAAATCAAATGCTCTTGTAAAAAATTGCTCCCCACCATCAGTGCTTCGGGCTGCCAGTAATTCCTCTGTCCTGATCAAACCCAACTCAACCCCCTGCTCATTACCAATAAGATTCTGCCCTCCATCTCCACGTGTCATACTCAGATAAGCTGCCCGGTACAATTTTTCATTACCCAGCCAGGTTATTAATTGTGTGTTTTCATCATCCGGATGGGCGGCCACATACAAAACAGAGCCCAGTACATTTAATTTTTTGATATCCTGAAATATTTCAGAAGATGACTTCCCGCCGGGTACTTGTGAAAAAAGTTGCAACGAAAAAAGCAGAGAAGCCAATAAGAAGAATTGCCTCATAGTCTTAGTTAAGCCGCTAATTTAATGAATTAGATACTTCTGAAAGAGTCAGTGGCGAGAGGCCACTATAGACAAAATGTTAAAATATCATTGGTCATTGCATCTACAAACTGTTCCCGGAAAGCTCTGCAGGTTACATCTACTTAATCCGGATCAGCTCCTGTAACGACAGCCAGCACCCCCAAAATTGTAACAAATACTTCTCTTATCTTTGGCTGTAACATTAAAGTAAGATGGTAAAGAAAATCTATGAGGCTGTTCAGTATATCCAGGCAAGGACTACGATTCAACCTGCGGTTGGAATTGTATTAGGAAGCGGGCTTGGCAGTTTTACTTCTGAGATACAAGCTGAATGTGAAATACCCTATGGAGAAATTCCCAACTTTCCTGTCAGCACAGTGGAGGGGCATCAGGGAAAACTCATATTCGGCACACTCTCCGGTAAAAAAGTAGTGGCCATGGCCGGCCGGTTTCATTATTACGAAGGATATTCTGTCGATGAGGTTGTATTTCCAATTCGCGTAATGAAGTTCCTGGGAATCAAAAACCTCTTCGTAAGTAACGCAGCAGGTGGCACACACCCCGACTTTCATGTTGGTGATCTTATGATCATCAATGACCATATCAGTTTTTTTACTCCTAACCCTCTGGTTGGCAAGAATGATAATGATCTCGGCCCACGCTTTCCGGATATGAGTGAGCCCTACAAAAAGGATCTAATCAATAAAGCGAAAGATATCGCCCGGGCCAACAAGATAGACCTTAAAGAAGGAGTGTACTTTGGAGTTACAGGCCCCACATTCGAGACACGCGCAGAATATAAACTGGTAAGAATTCTGGGGGGAGATGCGGTAGGAATGAGCACTGTGCAGGAAGTGACTGTAGCCAATCACATGGGAATTCCGGTCTTTGCAGTGAGTGTAATAACAGACGTGGGTATTCGTGAAGAAGAGAATACCATTACCCACGAAGAAGTGCTCCAGGCTGCAAAAGAAGCTGAGCCAAAATTGACTCTTATCTTCAAAGAATTGATCAGACAGCTCTAAGCCTGATGTACTCATCAAGAAAAATATTATTAACCGGATCCCTCGTCGCGGTGTTCCTATTATTGCTGACGGTTTCCTCCGAAGCGCAAAGGATTCCCCGCACAGTCAGGCCGGATGTACTCAGGAACAATAGTGGCGCACTTGGCCCCGGAGCTAACAAGTCCAAGCAACCGGGAGATACTACCAGAGGGCCGGGCTTTGAACAACGTGATGACCTGGCTGATTCAATCACTATTAGCTTCAAATACCCTGACTCTCTTAACAGGCACAACATTGATTCCTCAATAAATGACTTCAGGGAATACTATTCGGTACCTCCGGGATATCAGACACTTGGTAACAACGGAAATGCTGCCTACCCCATCCTTTTCAGCCCTGACAAGGTGATTGGGTTCGACCCCGGATTTCATGCCTTTGATATCTATAAGTTTACAATTGGAAACACCAGGCTTTACAATACCACAAGACCATTTACAACGCTTAACTATTTGTATGATTACCTCTCAAAAGAGCAGGTAATAAAAGTGCTCCACACTCAAAATATAAAGCCCTTCTGGAATGCAGGATTCGACTATCGACTCATATCTTCACCAGGAGTATTTCAAAATCAAAATACCAGCCATAATAACTTCAGATTCTTTAGCAGCTATCAAAGTAAAAGAAAAAGGTATGCTGCTGATCTTATTGTACTTGGCAATAAGTTATTATCAGCAGAAAATGGGGGCATTACAGACCCTGCTTTATTATCAGATCCGGACCGGAAACGAAGAATTGCAGTACCTGTGAATCTCGGAAACAATTCCAGTTCCACATACAGTGTGTTCAACTCAGGCATGACGGTAGGGAACCGCTATAATGATTTCGAAATTTTTCTCCGACATCGATATGACCTGGGTAAGAAAGACTCCATCAAGGTAAACGATAGCACCACTGAATACCTATTCTATCCCAAACTTCGCTTTTTGCATACCTTCCAGTATCAGGAGTCCGGATTTAAGTTCATAGACAATTTTTCATCCTTTGCTTCTGCTCTTTCAGACTCTGTATTTTTTAGTGACTACTACAATATCCACATCAGGCCTCAGGCAAAGAACTTTTATTTCTACGACCAATGGAATCTGGTGAGTAATGACATTTCTATCCGGCAGTTTCCGGAAACAAAAAATCAGGCACAATACCTGGAAGCGGGGATCAGACTGGAAAACTATGCGGGTACATTTACAAAACCATTTGTACCGCAAAATATTGTCGAAATTTACCCA
>JACFNA010000174.1 GCA_019455085.1 Chitinophagaceae bacterium | reverse complement strand
TAAGCCTGCCGCTAGCGTTCATCCTGAGCCAGGATCAAACTCTCCATTGTAAATGTTGTTTGATCTGACTATCAAATTTTCTCTTAGAAAATTAACGTCAAAAATCTAATTTGTTACGCTAAACTTTACCTATTGTTTTTCCAGTTTTTCAACTTTAAAACAGTGCTGTTACTTCCAATCTTTCAAAGAACTTTTAGCCACTTTTTGACTACCATTTTTTCAAATGGAGTGCAAAGGTAAAGGCTTTATTTCATTCAGCCAAAACTTTTTAAAATACTTTTTATTTTTTTTGGCTTTTGTGATTTCGTTTTCCTTAAAGAACTAACCGTTTTTTTTCAAACGGACGGCAAAGATATACCTACTAACGAATACAGACAAAATATTTTTTTGAATTCTATCGCCAATACTTTGCTAAATACGCCTTAACACACGCCGGCACTACATTACAGTCTTAAAGAAATTTTATTTGCTTACAACTGCCTCTTGCATCCACTCTAACACCATCATCCCACAACTCATTTTTGATAAATCCCCCATTCTTAAGGAAATTGCAGCCCTCCAAACTTTATATGAAAGAAACATGTTCACTGGAATTATTGAAGATATAGGAATCATAAGAAGTATTAACCCCGTCGGCTCTAACCTCACCTTTCAGATTGAAACTCAACTTAAGGGGGTGGGTATTGATGACAGTATTGCGTGCAATGGCATCTGCCTTACGGTAGAAGCACTAACTGAAAACACACTGACCTTTACTGCAATCAAAGAAACCATCGAAAAGACAAACGCAGCCTACTGGAAAAACGGCACCCTCATCAACATGGAAAGGCCACTGCTTTTCAATGGCCGTATCGATGGGCACCTGGTACAGGGTCACGTCGACGGAGTGGGAGTTTGTACAGAAATCCTGCCCCAGGACGGGAGCTACATATTTTCTTTCTCCTACGATGAGAAATTTAAACCACTGATGATAGAAAAAGGTTCCGTATGCATAAATGGGGTAAGCCTCACTGCATTTAATCTGAATGAAAACAGATTTTCAGTAGCCATCATACCCTATACGTACAACCACACAAACTTTAAGAACATTAAAGTCAGCCACCACGTCAATCTTGAATTCGACATGGTAGGTAAATATATCCGTCGATATCTCGATTTGAAGGAGTAACCCACAACCTCCCTCCACAGATTGTGGCCGGATCCGGCCAATTCTTTTAATCAGCTTTCTTTGGACGACATCCGAATTACGGGTATAATCATTTCTTCCAGGCTGACACCCCCATGCTGAAACGTATTCTTGTAATAATTAGCATAGTAGTTATAATTATTTGGATAACACAGGTACCCGTCTAACTTGGCAAAGATGTAAGATGAGTTCACGTTGGGCACAGGAAGCCCTCCCTGCCTTGGATCCTTAAAGGCAAGCACTTCCTTAGGTTCATAATTCAGGTTCCTGCCATGCTTGTATCTCAGATTGTTGGTCGTCTGCCTGTCTCCTATAACTTTCTGTGGATCGTTCACTCTGATACTTCCATGATCCGTGGCCACAATCAGGTTAATCTTCTTTCCAATGATTTTTTTTAATGCCTGGTTCAAAGGGGAATGTTCAAACCATGAGGCTGTAAGGCTTCTGTAACTTGCTTCATCTGCTGCCAGCTCTTTGAGCACATCCATTTCTGTACGTGCATGGCTGAGCATATCTACAAAATTGTACACAATAACATTGAAATCATTATTCAGAAGATTGTGTGCATTGTCCACAAGTTTCTGAGCTTCCTGATGGTTGGTTATCTTGGTGTAGCTATACTTGATATTATCTTTCCTGAGCCTTCTGAGCTGCGCCTGCAGGAAAGTTTCTTCGTGAAGATTCTTGCCGCCTTCTTCATCATCATTTTTCCATTCGCCCGGAAACTGCTTCTCGATCTCTACCGGTAGCATCCCTGCGAAGATGGCATTCCTGCTGTATTGCGTAGCAGTGGGCAGTATTGAATAAAATGTTTCTTCTTCATGTATCCTGAAATTCTCTGCAAAAAAGGGCTGAATAGCTTTCCACTGGTCAAACCTGAGATTGTCTATCAACACAAAGAATAAGGGTGTTCCGGGTTCCAGGTGAGGGAATACTTTATACTTCAGCAATGTGTGGCTCATTACCGGTGTCACCGCTCCGGGGTTTGTCATCCAGTTGGAATAATTCTTTGAGATGAACTTAAAGAATTCTGTATTGGCCTCTTTCTTTTGTGTCTGAAACACTTCCTGCATTTCAGGGCTCTCACTCTTCTTCATTTCCATCTCCCAATACACCAGCTTCTTATAAATGTCCATCCATTCGTTATAATCCGGATTATTACTCAGTGCCATAAACAACTCTCTGAAGTCTTGTTGGTAGGCACTGGTTGTTTTCTGTGCCACAAGCCTTTTGTTGTCAATAATCTTCTTTAGCGACAGCCATACCTGATTGGGATTTACAGGTTTTATGAGATAATCGGATATCTGTGAACCGATAGCCTCGTCCATCAGGTTCTCCGTCTCATTTTTTGTAATAAGCACTACCGGCAGATTGCTGTTTTCAGATTTTATCTTTTGTAGTGTTTCCAGCCCCGAAAGCCCCGGCATGCTCTCGTCCAGCAACACTACATCTACAAAATTTTCCTTTACATAATCCAGTGCATCATAGCCATTACTAAGGGACTTTACATCATAACCCTTCTTTTCCAAAAAGATAATCTGAGATTTGAGGCTCTCCATTTCGTCATCTACCCATAGTATTTTTGCTACTGCCATCTTTTTAACTGATTTTCTTTGCGATAGATACAAATATAAATTAATCCTTCCCCAAATTTTATCTTTGCAAACCCCATCCGATAATTATTAACAATATAGCCTGATGGCATTCAGAAAAATAATCAACGATCCTGTTTACGGATTTATCAATATTGCAGACGAACTCATCTTCGAGATCATCCGCCATCCTTATTATCAGCGCCTGAGGCGAATTCACCAGATGGCGCTGGCTCACCTGGTATATCCCGGTGCAGTCCACACCAGGCTGCATCACTCGCTGGGAGCTTATCATCTGATGGGCAATGCGATAAACATCCTGAAATCAAAGGGGGTGGAAATTTCGAAAGAAGAGGAACTGGGCGCTAAAGCGGCCATCCTGCTGCACGATATCGGTCATGGGCCATTCTCTCACGCACTGGAAAGCGTGCTGATAAAGAATAGTCACCATGAAGAAATCAGCCTGTTAATTATGGAAAGGATGAACAGAGAAATGCATGGCGCACTGGATCAGGCAATTGAAATCTTCACCGGAAAGACAGAAAAACACTTCCTTCATCAATTGGTGAGCAGTCAGCTGGATGTGGACAGGATGGATTATCTGATCCGCGACAGCTTTTTCACAGGAGTGAGCGAAGGTGTAATCGGTTACGACCGAATCCTCAACATGCTGATCGTGCACAAGAATGAACTAATGGTAGAAGAAAAAGGCATACAGTCAATCGAGAAATTTCTGGTATCCCGCCGATTCATGTATTGGCAGGTGTATCTGCACAAGACGGTATTATGCGCCGAAAAAATGCTGGTTAAAGCACTCCGGCGTGCAGCATCCATCGGGGCACAATCGCAGTCAGCAATGCTCCACACTTTTCTGCACAACCCTGGCGAACTGGTGATACGCGACAGGCTTGACGACTTCTGCCAGTTAGACGATACTGACATCACCTACGCTATTAAACAATGGGCACATCATAAAGACAAGGTGCTATCCACCCTTTGCCGTGGGCTTCTGAACAGAAACCTGCTGAAAATCCGCTATTACTCTTCCCCCATAACAAATGAATTGCTTGAGGAAAAGCAACAACTGGCTTCAGGATACCTGCAGATCAACAGGGAAGACGCATCCTATCTGGTTTTTTCGGGAGAAGTAAGGAGCACCACCTACAATCCGGGAAACGAGCACATCAATATTCTGTTTAAGGATGGAAGCGTAAAGGACATTTCTGAGGTAGATCACCCACTTATCCACCAGAGTTTATTGGGCGCAGTAAAAAAATTCTACATTTGCTACCTAAACATGAATTTCCATCCCGAAGCAGTTCACTAAACAACTTTTATCCAGATAACCCATGGAGTTTACAGCGCAACAAATAGCCGCAATAATCGGAGGAAAAGTAGAAGGAAATCCCGAAGCCAAAGTATCTGCCTTTGGGAGAATAGAAACGGCTATCAAGGGAGAGATTGCCTTTCTGGCTAACCCTAAATACGAAGACTATCTGTACAGCACAGGAGCTTCTATTGTGATTATTAATAAGGATCTGCAGCTTGAAAAAAAGATTGAACCCACACTTATTCGTGTATCAGACCCTTATTCTTCCTTTGCAGCACTCCTTTCAGAATACGAAAAGATAAAGCAGCAGAATCTGTCAGGTATCCAGCAGCCGGTATTTATCCATGCCACTGCTAAAATAGGCGAGAATGTCTTCATAGGCGCCTTCTCTTATATAGGCGAAAATGTAGTGATTGGTGATAATGTAAAAATTTATCCGCAGGTATATCTGGGTAATAATGTGATAGTAGATGCCAATACAATATTATTCCCTGGTGTGAAAATCTATCACAATTGTATTATCGGAAAATCGGTCTGCATACATGGTGGCACCATCATCGGCAGCGACGGGTTTGGCTTTGCCCCTCAGTTAGATGGTACTTTCAAGAAAATACCACAGATCGGGAACGTAGTAGTAGAGGATTTTGTTGAAATCGGGTCTAATTGTTCGATTGACCGCTCTACCATAGGCTCCACCATCATCAGGGCAGGAGCCAAACTGGACAACCTCATTCAGATAGCCCATAATGCTGAAATAGGCAGCAACACGGTGATTGCCGCACAAAGCGGAGTGAGCGGCAGCACTAAAATCGGAAAAAACGTAATGATAGGGGGGCAGGCGGGCCTCGTTGGTCATCTCCACATCGCCGATGGCGTAAAGATCAATGCACAAAGTGGGGTTACCAAATCCATAAAAACTGAAAATACAGCTGTTACAGGTACTCCGGCATTTGAATATACACAGGCGTTGAGGAGCCAGATTCTGAGCAAAAACCTGCCTGATCTTGAAAAAAGAATTAAGGAACTGGAAAAAGCCCTTGCCGACTTGCAAAAGGAAAAAAGCTAATATTACCTCACGCGGCCTCCTGCGGGTACCTGTTTCCTAAAATGTAAATTCATCGCCACATTCAATACTTTTCCTATTTTCGCCCCATGGTGAATAATTATCCTGAGGAAAAATATTACCAGCATACGCTAAAAGAAGAAGTAACTCTTTCAGGCGCAGGAATTCATACCGGCAAGTCAGTGACTATGCGCATCAAACCTGCTCCGGGCCATCATGGTATCCAGTTTCAGAGAGTGGATCTGCCTAACCAGCCCACCATCAGGGCTGATGTGGACAATGTAGTGGACACGAACAGGAGTACAACCATCGAGGCAAACGGAGGAAGAGTGGGTACCATTGAACACCTGATGGCCGCCCTTACTGGTATGGAAATAGATAATGCACTAATCGAGATCAATGCCGAAGAAGTGCCCATCCTCGATGGCAGCGCCGGCGAGTTCATAGAACTACTCGACAAAGCCGGAGTTTCCAAACAAAAGGAAGAAAAGGTTTATTACAAACTACACCACAACGTATCGCTTGAAGACCCGGCCAAGAAAGTAGAGATGGTGGCATTACCGTATAACGGTTACCGTATCAACACCCTGATCGACTTTAACAGCCAGGTGCTGGGTACACAGCATGCAGACCTGAAGTCGCTGGCTGACTTCAAAACAGAGATTGCATCATGCCGCACATTCTGCTTCTTTCATGAACTGGAAGCGCTGGTAAACAACAACCTCATTAAAGGGGGAGATATCAACAATGCGATTGTAGTAGTGGATAAACAGGTGGATGAAGAGCAGGTGAAACGCATTTCGAAAGTCTTTCATAAGACAGATGTGAAAGTCAGTGAGGCCGGCATTCTAAACAACCTGACACTCAGGTTTCCGAATGAGCCTGCACGTCATAAGCTTCTGGATGTGGTAGGCGACCTCTCGCTGGTCGGATATCCCTTCAAAGCACACATCATCGCAAACAGGCCAGGGCATTCCACCAACATCAAGTTTGCCAAAAAGATAAAAGAACACATTAAGAAGTATAAGTACAGGGAAAATATCCCGCATTACGATCCGACACTACCTCCACTTTTGGACATTCAACAGGTTGAAAACACATTACCCCACCGATTCCCGTTTCTGTTAGTGGACAAGATCATTGAACTCACAGATCATCATGTAGTGGCCATTAAGAATGTGACATTCAATGAACCGTTTTTCCAGGGGCACTTTCCGTCAAACTCTGTAATGCCAGGTGTGCTGATCGTGGAAGCACTGGCACAGGCAGGAGGTTTCATAGCTATTCCCAGAGAT
>JACFNA010000173.1 GCA_019455085.1 Chitinophagaceae bacterium | reverse complement strand
AGCTGGAGACACAGCATGAAATGATTACCACAAATGAACATAAAAATATGTCGAGTCGTATTCTATTAATTTTTGCATTCATCTTGGCGGCCAGGGTTATTGGCTATGGTCAGCCGGCAGACCTATTGATGAGAAACGCAGCTACTGAGATACAGCAAAAAAATTATGACAATGCGTTGCATTGGGTTGACAGTGCGCTTGTTTTGCAACCAAAAAATGTTTCCTTTATCATTGAAAGGGCGAGCGTATTGATAGCGCTGGAACGATATGCAGAAGCAATGACAGAAACAGCAGTGGCGCTGGACCTTGACTCCAACCAGGCTGCAGCCTATGTGATGCGGGCAAAAGCAACATTGGGCATCGGCGAATGGAGTGTGGAGATGGTAAAAAATGTGAATGCCGATTTTTCCCGGGCAGTTAGTCTTGAACCAAATAATGTTAGCTGGTATGTTTATCGCAGTGAGGGCTATGTCCAATTGGGGAAAATGCGAGAGGCGGAAGCAGACCTTACCAAAGCCATCGGGCTGGATCCCACGCAGCCTGATCTCTACTTCCGCCGTGGAATGGTGTGGTCCGAGTTGGGCAATCCCGAACAGTACAGCAAAGCTCATGAGGATTTTAACAAAGCGATCAGTTTGGCGCCCAGGGAAGCAGGTTACTACGCACAACGTGCCGTGAACAACTGGCACACGCTTATAAAAGACCCTAATGACACACATCCAAAATTCGACGAAAAAGATCCCTTGATCAATAGCATACAAGCAGATATAAAGCAAGCACTTAAATTAGATCCTGCACAGTGGCTCGCTTTGGCTTACCGGGGCGAAACGAGATATAAAATAAATATGAACCGCGGAAAAAACCCGAGTAAAGATCGTTTCCAATCTATTGATGATCTACTCGCTTCGTTGAAAGCCAATCCTAGAGATAACCCGGCAAAAAGATTCCTGGGCAACATTTTTAGCCTGGACTACCCGGTTGAAAAAATGGCTGCCGGGCTGGAAGCAGCGCTTGCATTTGAAAAAGCTTATTTCGAAAAAAACATTCTACAATTAAAAGGAACGGAAAGCCTGACAAGTTTTACCCTGGCTTCCCAAATCACAAACCTGAAGTCGAACCCGAAATTTGATTTGAGTGCCTACCTCAGCGGCCTCGCCGCAACAGATCCCGGCAACTTATGTTATCAATTGCATAACGACCGCGCGCGCTATAACTGGAGTTTTGAGCTGAAAGAAAAGACGTTCACTGAAACACTCAGCAAGCCCTTTGATACAAAGTACAATCAATGTGCTTGTGAAATGGCGCTCGATCTTGCCCGCCATTATAAAACGAATCTGTTTAACGCCATGAGCCCTGACGCTGCCAATGCTTCCTATGCAGCCGCCCGTAAATGGGTGGAAAGAGCAGACGAAATTTACCCTGGCTCGGCTGCTTACCTGGCTACGGAAATAGAAGAAACCAAAACAAAAAAAGATGATTACCTGGCGAAGAACTATAAGGCGCCTACATCTACCCAGGCTGGTAATACCAAGGGAGTAGCCCGCACCGACACTCCACAGGAAAATTTATTGATTGATGAATACAACCGTCTTGTATCTGCCCGCATTCCACATCTGCAGCAGTTACAAAGTAGCTTACAAAGTAGCGTTGCCGATTACATGAATGCCAATCAAATGGCAAGGGTATGGATGCATCGAAAAATTTACAACCAATGCTCGGGCGTTATTAATAGTCATGAAGCTTTTATTACATCGCTTAATAATCTTCTACAAAGATCGTATGGAGTGGCACCAAGCTTAACGCCGGAAATCAACAGCCAGATAAGAAGCGTGGAATCTGCCGTGAACCGTTTACGGGAAGTGAGATATGGCTTGGTGAAAGTACTTTAAAGATTTGTACAGGCTGCACCCTAATGGTACCAAATGGACTGCTTTTACACCAGCTCATGAAGAAGGAGGATGGGTAAAATCAGTTTATGTAAAAGAAAAGTACATCCCCTTTCTGTAAGCTCCCCCAAAAATACTACGATTTAGAAGTAGGCAAAAGCCTAAATTTTAGAATCGTAAAACATGAAAAAAAACTTTAAAGCCTTGCAATAAGTGAGCTATCGCCCGCCAAACACAACAAGAGCAACCCGGAGAAATAGCCAAGGCGTTGTACAATGCCACCTCTGACCTGATGCAAGTTATACTCACCCCTAAAACATCGGCTATTTGCAAACCCCGGCTTTAGTTCCGTCAGTGCCAACAAATCTCAACATTAGTTCTTAAATTCATCTTCAGAACATAACCGGGCAGCGGTTCGGGCAGATGTCTCCATGGCCTCAGGGATTATTCCCAACCTGCACAAAACCCTGTTCAATGTGCGCACCGATAAGAAGACTCGTACTAAAAAATACAAAATGAAAAATATTATTTTATTCATATTACTATTATCGTCGGCAAGTTCAGCTTTTGGACAAGCAAACGACACTATCAATTCAAACCCTAATTACGACAAGACATTAGCAGACAAATTAGGTGGAGATGATTATGGAATGAAAAGCTATTTTCTGGTAATACTCAAAACGGGTACAAACACCACAACTGACAAAGAACTGATAAACCGGAGTTTCAGAGGGCACCTTGACAATATCCAAAAATTGGCTAAAGAAGAAAAATTGATTGTGGCGGGACCTTTGGGAGAAAACGAATTGAATTACAGAGGCATCTTTATTCTCAATATCAAAACAGTTGCAGAGGCAAAAGAACTTTTATTATCTGACCCTGCCATAAAAAATAAGCTTTTGGATTTTGATATTATTTCCTGGTACGGATCGGCAGCGCTTCCTGAATATTTACCTTATTCAGATAAAATCTGGAAATTGAAACCTTAAGAAGGTATGGACAAAGCAATACAAACTATGATTGGAAAACCGTGCGGGAATACAGGGAAAACTTTGGAATAATGGGTTGAAGTTGTAAGGAAACAGAGTCTTTCCAAACACGGAGAAATTATAAAATTCCAAAAAGAACAACACGAATTTACACACGGGTTTGCAAACCTTGTGGCACATAAAGCAAACGAAACGGATGCAGGTTCAACAGACAATCAAGATGACCTAATAACCAAAACTAAAAACTTAAATGAATTTTTTACTTTTGATTGATACGAACAACTGGGAAACTTACAATACAGAACACAGAAATTGAAATGATTATTTCAATTTTGAAAAACGAAGAATAGTAAATTCAGATTAGAAGAAACTCAATGACGGAAAAACAAAAACTCTTGGAAGCTTTTAAATCCCTGGACTTTGAAGCATTACAAAACCTCTTAGATGATAACAGATCATATATGGAGGTGCCTAAGGATTTATTTTTATCCAGATTAAAACAAAAAGTAGGTGAATACAAAAATTTGAAATCATACGATAAGGTGGTCGAAGGAACTTGCAATTATTGTAATAAAGGATGTAAAGCATATAAATTTAAAGCTGAAAATTTGCCATCATTACCTTTGTTTTTTGAAGAAAAAGACGGAAAAGTTACTGACATTTATCTATGCCATGATTTAAAGGAGGATAATCCCGACGAACACAATTTCGATATCTATTTCCGTTTTTACGAAGAAGAAAAAGTGACTTTTGAGGCATCTTTAGAATACAAAATAATCCTGAAAAGAATTGAAAGAGCAGTTGAAGAATTCAATAATCTTGAAAAATCAGGCTTAGTACCTATCGAAGAAGTGGTTTATTGGTATAACAAGTGTAAACCTTTAGCAAAAGAATTAAAATTAGACAGTCTGTATGTAAGAAAAGAGTATAAAGCATACAAGCATATTGCTTCTCTTTATAGAGAAGTTTCCTATCTGGTTCACAATTTTGAGAACATTAGTTTAGCAAAAAATGCTTTGGACGCCTACTATAAAATAAATAGAGAAGACGAAAAAAGCATTGTAAAATGGTTATTAGAAAACGATGATAATTATTTCATTGATTTAAAAAAGACAGACAATTGGAAAAAAACAGGTTTTATAATCTTAGAAACTAATCCCAAACTACTTGTTGATTGTAATGGATATTTAGACGGATTTCTTCTAAATGAAATTTATTCTGATCACTTTGACCAAATTATGGAAAAGTATCAGCCGACAAACGAGCATTTCGAACAAAATGGAGGAAGAGTTCAATATTCTTTGAAAAATTATTTAAAACTTCATAATAAATATTTAGACCTACTTTGAGCACTCCGATTGTGTAAGCTCCGTAAAAAAACATTACGATTTAGAAGCAGGCAAAAGCCTAAATTCTAAAATCGTAAAATATGAAAAAGGCTTTAAAGCCTTGCAATAAGCGAGCTATCGCCCGCCAAATACAACAAGAGCGGCCCAGAGACATCAGCAAGGCATTGTACTATGCCACATCTGAATTCATGTAAGTCAGGCTCACCCCTGAATCATCGGCTATTTGCAAACCCCGGCTTCCCTGCCGGCAGGCAGGAGTTCGAACCGGATGCACAAATTTCAACCCTAAAATAAATCGGGAAAGCGGATCAGGCAAATGCAATTCTAATTTTCAACCTGCATATAGCACCCTGTTTAACGGCTCTTCTTCACTCCGATCCTGAATCCGTAATTTACAAGATGCTCCCTGACCGGATAGGTATTCTGATATGAAGACAATATCTGGTAACTGAACACCGGGCCCATACTCCAGTTGACCCGCGAGCCTTTAAAATTGATAAGGGTACCAATATTTCCATTGACATTAAATCTCCTGAGCAAATCAGGGTCTTCCACAAAATTCCTCGTGTCGCTTGACACCACAAATGAATTAGCATCCAACAGCGCCAACGGCTCTACGGCCGACATTACAATCACCCTGACATTATCATTTTCATACACCTTCCAGTCGACACCCAGTGGCACAGACAATGTCAGACGGAAGTTATTCAGATTCATCTTGCCGGCATTTCCTTTATTGCCATAATAAGTCATATAGCTTTTATTGGATAATGCACCCTCTCGGTTTACAAATGTTACTGTGGCAAATGTCGGGTGTACAAAGTCGGCCTTGATTTTATATCCCGAATAGGCGATATGTGCTCCGGTACGTGCTGCAAGCACATCGTTGATTTTATAGATTGCATCTGCACCACCCTGAATACCTGCAAGCGAGCGCTTACTGATATCAAAACCTACAATATTACTGTTGGCCAGCAGGCTCTGGGATTGCGGCGCCTGAATATCTATCTTGTCTAAATGTGCATTGGCCACAACCGGGGCAACAAAGAATTCCCATTGCGCCTTCCTTACTTTAGCAGCCGGCTTCTTAGTTGCAGCCGCACCGGTAATGCCTACAGCCGCTACTGTAGCCTCTGAAACAAGTCTGGAGAGTGCAATCTTTTTCGTTTCAGGTAATTCAGGCATCACCCCATCAGACACCCCGGATGCTGTCAGATCAGCAATCCCACGCGAATCATCAGCCTGAGATATTCCTTTATCTGTTACAGGTAAAGATGGGATATTATCCTTACCCTCACTTTCATTAACCGGAACAGAAACTTCAGAAGCTTTCACGGGTTTATGTGCATCCGGAACGGTTTCAGTATTCTCTACTGCCAGGTTAGCACGCATATCAGAATTATCATCCTGCGGCAGAGAAGGCACTGCTACCCTTTCAGCCAGGGCAGCCTGGTTATTTTTACTACGATTATCAGCGGGAGCCGGTTTGCTCAAAACCATTCCGGCAGATGGGCCTTCTGCATAATCCTTTGCCTTACTATTCAGATTGGCGGTTTGCGGATCAATCGGCCCTCCAACTGTAAGATGTTTATTATTTTGCGCTTCAGCCTGAAGTGCATTTTCTTTAATCTGTGGCTGATGTGAACTTCCAATCCAGACGAGGCTGATAAGAATTACCAGTCCCATCCCTAATGACGGCCATTTGCTTCCGGGACGTAAATTATTATATATCCCGTTCCAAACGCGTTCACTGGGTACTAAGTAAAACTTGTCGGCCTGTTCCCTGATCAAGTCTTCAAACTCATCCGTGTCAAATCTCCCATCCATTTCTTTCTCTTCAGGTATTTTTGGGTTTATTACAATTTGCAGTTAGATTTCACCTGAAACCATCTTCAATTTTTCCTTCGGTTTAGTCAGAATTTTTTTCTTTATCAATATCTCCTCCAACAAACTCTTTGCCCTTGTATATTGCGATCTGCTGGTACTTTCTCCTATCTCCAGGATTGCTCCAATCTCTTTGTGCGAGAAACCTTCGATTGCATACAAGTTCAACACCGTTCTATAGCCCAATGGCAACATGCGAATACACTCAACCACCTGTTTTGCCTGCAAAAGAGATGGTATTGAGTAATCCCTGATTCGCACTTCTTCCGCATAGGCTAATGACACACTCTCTGCAAACTTTTTATTCTTCTTCAGATGATTGATGCAGGTATGTACCATAATCGTTCTGACCCAGCCTTCCAAAGAACCTT
>JACFNA010000002.1 GCA_019455085.1 Chitinophagaceae bacterium | reverse complement strand
AGGAAAACCTACCGGCTTGCGTTGTTTCCAGACCTCCAGAATGGGCATCACAATTTCCCATGCTGCCTCCACCTGATCAGCTCTCATAAATAACGTGGCGTCTCCGTCCATTACATCGTATAACAAAGTCTCATACGCTTCCGGTTCCTCGCCTTCGTAAGAATCTTTATAATTAAAAACCATATCTACCGGGTTCAGAATCATCGATTGGCCCGGGCGCTTTGCCTGAAACCTGAGGCACACATCCATCTCCGGAGATATTCCTATAGAAAGCCTGTTGGGCCTCCATGTGTCTGCGGCTTCCTTCGGAAATGCATAGTCGGGTGCACGTTTAAACTGAATTGTAATCTCCGTTGATTTTACATGCATGCGTTTTCCCGTTCTGACATAAAACGGAACTCCTTCCCACCTCCAGTTGTCAATAAAAAACTTTGCGGCGGCGAAAGTCTCAGTTTCTGAATCAGGATTAACATCTTTCTCGTTCCTGTAGCCTTCTACCTCCTGGCCTTTCAGCCACCCTTTGCGATACTGCCCGCGGGCGGCATAGTCCTGCACATTCGACTTGTCAATCCTGCGCACGGCTTTGAGCACATCCACTTTCTTGTTTCTGATTTCATTGGCATTAAAGCTCACCGGCGGTTCCATTGCCACCATACACAATAATTGCAGAATATGGTTCTGGATCATATCGCGCAGCGCACCTGCATTTTCATAATACCCGCCCCTTCCTTCTACACCCACTGTCTCTGTGGCAGATATCTGCACGTGGTCTATGTAGTTGCGGTTCCATATCGGCTCAAAAAGTGCATTGGCAAAACGAAATGCAAGTATATTCTGCACGGTTTCCTTTCCCAGATAATGGTCTATCCTGTATATCTGCTCTTCGTCAAAGTATTTGGTAAGGATTGAGTTCATCTCACGTGCGCTATCGAGATCATGGCCAAATGGTTTTTCTATAACCAACCTGGTTGTACGTACTTCGTGACAGAACTTTAGCTCGCTCAATGGTTTTATAATCACCGGCACCAGTTGGGGCGCTACCGCCATATAAAATACAACACTGGGTGTCTCATTATATTTCTGCTTGTGGGCATCTACAATCTTCTCCAACTGCTCATAATGGCTCTTTTCATTGATATCCATTTTTATGTAGGATATATGCTTTGAAAATGCAGCCCAACTCTCCTCTCCGGGCTTATTCCTTGAGAACTGGCTCACACCTTCCAACAGGTGTTTCTTATATGCTGCATCTGTATAATCTGTCCGGCTCACGCCCACAATATTAAATTTCTCAGGAAGCGCATCATCCAGATATAAATTATAAAGTGCCGGCGTGAGTTTACGGAAATTCAAATCGCCACTGCCACCAAAAATGAAAATTATAGTAGAAGAAAGTTTTTTGTAATCTAACATTTATTAACGTTTAATCTGAAAAATGAATCTGTAATGTTTTACCATTCTGTATGAAATATACCCTCTTTATCAACTCTTTCATAAGTATGCGCCCCAAAGAAATCCCGCTGTGCCTGTACCAGATTGGTCGGCAGATAGCTTCTTCGATATCCGTTAAAATAACACAACGCCGCCATAAGTCCGGGTGTCGGATAATTATTTCCTGCGGCAAGTGAAACCACCTTCCTGATTGCGGGGAGCTTCTCTTCCAAAGTGGCGGCGAAGTCTTTATCGAGCATCAGGTTCTTAAGGCCGGGTTGTTTGTGATAAATTCCTGCAAACACCTCCAGCGATGCAGCACGAATAATACAACCTCCTCTCCACACCTTCACCACATCTTCCAGAGGAATTTCCATATTTAATTCATGCGAAGCTGCCGTTATCATGGCCAGCCCCTGCACATAGCTAATCAGGGTGGCAAACTGAAGGCTGTCTTTAATCAGCGATTCAAGATTCTCTTCTTCAAGTGCAATAGGCTGTTCGCGAGTACCATAAAGCGGAGCCGCTTCTTTTCTCTCTTCCAGAAGGCCGGAAAGGTTCCGCGCCATCACTGCCACATCAATGTTGGGCACAGGAATCAGTAAATCAAGCCCAGATTGAGAAGTCCACTTTCCTGTTCCTTTAGCCCCGGCCCTGTCAGATATATAATCGATAAGAAAACCACCGGTTTCGGGGTCTTTTTTCTTGAATATCTCAGCAGTTATCTCCAATAGAAAAGACTCCATCTCTCCTGAATTCCATCTGCCAAATACTTCTGAGAGCTGTGGATTGGAAAGCCCGAGCCCATGTTTCATAAGGTCGTAACACTCTGAAATCAGTTGCATAATGGAATACTCAATCCCATTGTGTACCATCTTCACATAATGCCCCGCAGCATCATTTCCAAGATATCCCACACAGGGTTCGCCATGAACTTTGGCAGAAACTGCTTCCAGAATCGGCCCCACTACTTTATACGCTTCCTTGTCACCACCGGGCATAATACTTGGCCCACGGCGCGCGCCCTCTTCTCCTCCGGAAATACCCACCCCCATAAAATGGATCCCACTGTCTTTCAGCCTGTTTATTCTTTCGACAGTATCGGTATAATGTGAGTTGCCCCCATCGATAATGATATCTCCCTTGTCAAGCAGTGGTTTTAATTGATTGATCACACTATCTACAGCCTTGCCCGCCGGCACCAGCATCATAATCTTGCGCGGCTTGTCCAGGCAATCTACCAGATCCTGCAAAGTATTTACCCCCTTTAGCTTTTGACCCTGTTGTCCGGATGCTTCGAATTTCTTTGCTTTCTCTTCGTTCAGGTCAAATCCGGCCACTGCATAACCATGGTCTGCCATATTGAGCAACAGGTTACTACCCATAACACCAAGACCCACCATTCCGAAATCATATCCCCCCTTTGCCATAAAAATGTTTTTTAAATGTTTACTTAATTGACAGAAGCAGCATTACCTCTCTACTTTTAACCGGTTTCTCTCATTCTTTTCGGAAACCTCTTTTCACAAAAACCTAACCAAAGTTATTTTATTAGAAATACGAACGCACTTTTTCTGCTACTTCGATTCTTCCTTCAAATAAGTTTGTAGATAAAAATCTGTCCAATTGTAATTGGTAGTATCAAAACAACAGAATACAACTTTTTCCGGGAGAGGATTATCCAGAAGGAAATCTATGGTAGTGTGGACAGCCACTGCTGCTGCCTCATCCTTTGGATAATTATATACCCCCGTACTGATATTTGGGAAGGCTATCACGCGAAACCCTTGTTTTGCTGCCAGAAGCAGCGAGTTTTTATAGCATTGAATCAGCTTTACGGTCTCCCCGTTTTTCCCTCCCTGCCACACAGGCCCTACGGTGTGAATCACATGCTTTGCAGGCAGGTTCCCCCCGGTAGTTATTACCGCCTCCCCGGTAGGGCAATGGCCAATTTGGGCAATAATTTCCTTACATGCATCTAAAATAGCGCTTCCGCCCTTTGAATGGATGGCACCATCTACCCCGCCTCCACCCATAAGGCTGCTATTAGCTGCATTCACAATCGCATCTGCATTTATCTTAGTGATATCCCCTTTTATTACTTCGATCCTGCCCCGGATTTTTTTATCTGTGTGACTCATATTTTCTAGCCGGAATGTGGGTCTGCAAATATTTTATTTCTTCTGGTGTCATTTGAGGCGCACTTACAGCGCCGACGGCTTCTTCGAGTTGTTGTGGAGTGCGCATACCCACCACTGCGGAGGTGACCGCCGGGGGTTGAAGCACATACTGAATCGCAGTTTGTGCCGGCGTCCTCCCGCTTTGCGAAACCGCCTTTACCGCAAGTGCGGCTTCTGCCACCTGCGCTGATGTGTGCCCGAGATAGTCCCTGGCCGGTTTATCAACCAATAATCCGGACGCCACACTGCCCCGCACAAGAACGCCAATATTATTTTCCTGCATAAGGTTAAGCGTGGCTTCTTCGGGCCTCCTGTCCAATAGGCTGAACTGTGTCATTAACGACACCACTTTTCCATAAGCTGTATGCACTTTGATTACATTCGGGCGTATGGAAGAGAGTCCGTAATATCTTATTTTCCCTTCTTTTAATAGTTGTTCAAAAGCGCTAACAGACTCCATAATATCGTCCTGAATGGTGCCACCGTGCAGCATAAAAAGATCCAGATAATCTGTTTGTAACCTCTTCAGGCTTTCTTCTGCACATTTTAAAATATATTCTTTCCGGGGATTCCAGTCCCACCCACTACCATCCGGACGCCATTGGTTTCCGGCTTTCGAGGCAATGATTACTTTGTCGCGCCGCCCCTTAAATGCCTTTCCCAGCATTAATTCATTTCCACCTTTGTCATAAAGGTCGGCCGTGTCAAAATAATTAATTCCCAAATCCAGCGCTCTATCGATCAGGCTTAGAAAGTCTTTCTGTTCGGGATGCAGGCTCATACACCCATATCCAATACGACTTATAGTGAGATCCGACTTCCCCAATTTCTTATATTGCATCATATCCACAATTCTGTGAAGCAAAGGTCGACAAATAATCGTCTCTTTTCTTCCTTATTATTTGTTTATCGAATGTCTATCGAAACAAAAACCACGCCCCGGGGACGTGGTTAATATCAAAAATACAGTACTGAAGTTGCTTATCCGTTCTTCTGCGATTTGTCGTTCTTTATCTTTCCGTATGCAGCGGCATCCAGCACTTCACCCGATAGTTTCACAAACTTCACATCCTGTGCATTTGCAAACTTTACGGTGATGGTCTTATTAATAGGGCCTAGTGCTGCAGCATTAAACACCGCTTTGATAGTGCCTGTTTTTCCCGGAGCGATCGGCTCTTTTGTGTAGTCACTCACTGTGCAGCCACAAGAAGGAGCAGCCTGCTCAATAATCAAAGGCTCTTTACTGATGTTGGTAACGGTAAAGGTGGCAGTAACAGGAACACCCTGTTTTATCTTTCCAAAATCAAAATTTTCTGTACTGAACTTCGCATAATCATTGGCTTTAGGTTGTGCGAACAGTGCAGTGGATACAAGGGCAAAAAACGCCAGAAATACTACTTTCATTTTATTGATTCTTTTTAAATTGACTAATTGCGTTATTCTCCGGAGCCGAAGTTACGGGTGTTTCCCATACTTCTCCTGAAATTAACAGTTGTATATGTTGGTTCCCATTATAATATACTGTTATCGGTTTGGCAAAAGATCCGATTGCCGCTGAATTATAACCTACTACAATCTTTGATTTACCGCCGGGGGCAATTGTATCCTTATTCCACTCAGGTGTGGTGCAACCACAGGCCGCCTGTACGTTATCCAGTGCAATAGGAGTAGTCCCGGTATTCTTAAACTCAAAAACTGTAGTGACAGGCTTACCTTGGGGAATTTTGCCAAAATCAAATGTAGTCTTGTCAAACTTTATCACCTCTGCCGGCACCGCTTTTTGCTCCACAACCTTTGCGTTCGGTGATATAGCCCTTTCCTGAGCCAGACAAGTATTGGAAATGGTAAATATTCCTATTATCGCCAGCCAAATCCTCATTTTTTCGTACTTTTATTCGGTTATCAAAGATAGTAAAACGGAATAAATGGTTGCAAATTGCCCGTTTATGTAGGATTTTAACTATCGTGGTCAACAATTAATATTTTTGCTTCATGGGCCCAGAGACACACGCCGAAAAAGACCTTTTGGAAAACCTGTCATTCGACAATTTCATTTCTATGGTACTGGCAGACTATAAGATGGTTTGCATCAGCAGGGAGGCTAGTTTACTGGCGCGTAAGGAAGTGCTGACAGGCAAGGCTAAATTCGGCATTTTTGGAGATGGTAAGGAGGTAGCTCAGGTAGCCATGGCCAAATTCTTCAAACCCGGCGATGTCCGTTCGGGATACTATCGCGACCAGACATTTACATTCGCTGCCGGAATGGGTACGGTAGCACAGTTTTTTTCACAATTATACGCAGATCCCGATATAAATAATGATCCTTTTAGCGCCGGGAGGCAGATGAATTCACACTTTGCCACCCCCAATACTGATGCCGAAGGCAACTGGCTTGACCTGGCAGATATGAAAAATACGGCATCAGATATAGCCCCTACGTCCGGACAAATGGCGAGAGCACTGGGCTTGGCACAGGCATCCAAATTATTCAGAAATAATGCTGAATTACAGGAGTTTGCCGGACTCAGCCATAATGGCAATGAGGTATGCTTTGCCACTATTGGTGATAGTGCCACCTCAGAAGGCCCTTTCTGGGAAACGCTGAATGCGGCCGCCGTAATGCAGGTACCTCTGGCTGTATTCGTATGGGACGACGGCTATGGAATCTCGGTGCCCAAAGAGTATCAGACCGTAAAGGCTTCAATATCAGAGGCTTTAGCCGGTTTTCAAAAAACGGATGATACAAACGGAATCAATATTTATCAACTAAAAGGCTGGGATTACGCGGGAATGTGCGAAATCCTGGAGCCCGCTATCCAGCATATCCGTGAAACACATACTCCTGCTCTTTTTCACGTTCAGGAAATCACCCAGCCACAGGGCCATAGCACCTCCGGGAGCCATGAACGTTACAAATCCAGAGCGCGGCTCGATTGGGAAAGGAAGTGGGACTGCAAGGCACAGATGCGGGAGTGGATTCTGGTGAATTCACTCGCAAATGAAGAAGAACTGGACAAGCTGGAGCTGGAAGCAAAACAGTTTGTAAAAGACAGCCGTAACATCGCCTGGGAAAAATATCAAAACCCAATCAGAGAACAGGTACAGCAAACCCTGGCACTACTTGAAAAAGCAGGAGCGGCCATCAACCAGAAAGCGGCGGCAGAGATATCGGCCGAACTGACTTCATTGCGCGAACCCAACCGCAAGAATGTGATGAAGGCCCTTTCTGCTTATCTCACCCATCCCGACACAAACGAACCGGCTGCGGCCGACGTAAAGGCTTATTTTGATCAACTGCAACAGGAAAGCGTTACACTCTTCAATACTCACTTATATAATGAAGGGCCCAAATCGGCATTGAATATACAGGCCGTAGCACCCGAGTACGACATAAATGCACCACTAATCAACGGTTACGAGGTGTTAAACAAGTATTTTGACGCGTTATTCACACGAAACAAGAAAGTGGTGGCTTTCGGAGAAGACGTGGGATATATAGGTGATGTAAATCAGGGTTTTAGTGGTTTACAAAAGAAATTTGGGGAGGGCAGGATATTTGATACCGGAATAAGAGAGAATACAATTGCCGGCCAGGGATTAGGATTGGCCTTTAGGGGGTTAAGACCAATAGCTGAAATACAATATCTCGACTATCTCCTATATGCAATTACAACCCTGAGCGACGATGTGGCAACCACACACTACCGAACGTTTGGAAAACAAAGTGTACCGGTAATTATTCGTACCAGAGGGCATCGTTTGGAAGGTATCTGGCATAGCGGTTCACCCATGGGTATGATTATCAACTCTTTACGAGGAATGTATATTTGTGTGCCCAGAGATATGACCCGGGCAGCAGGTATGTATAATACCCTGATGGAAGGCAACGATCCGGCATTGGTAATTGAATGCCTCAACGGGTATCGTCTGAAGGAAAAATTGATTTCGAACCTTGATGAATACAGGGTTCCACTGGGTATCCCCGAAGTATTAAGGGAGGGGACAGACATTACCATTGTATCATACGGGTCGGTTCTCAGAAACATTACCAAGGCTGCAAACGCCCTTGAAAAACACGGAATCAGTTGCGAAGTGGTAGATGTGCAGACCCTGATTCCTTTTGATATTCACCACGCAATACTCGCTTCACTTAAAAAGACAAGCAGGATTCTCTTTGTCGATGAAGACGTGCCTGGCGGTGCTGCTGGTTATATGTTTAATAAGGTAATGGAAGAGCAGGGAGGATACAGATGGCTGGATTGTACCCCAAGAACATTGACAGGCAAGGATCACAGGCCGGGTTATGGAACAGACGGCGATTACTTTAGCAAGCCTAATACAGAACAAATCATCCACACGGTATTGGAAATGATGAAAGAATGAGCTATTACCTCTTTAAAAGAATCTATTTTTTACAAATGAAGGCTGAAGACAGGCGTTTTATTGAGTATTGGAAAGACCAGAGAAAGGGTTCCAGAGCAGGATATTATATCACCTACATAATTGGCTGGGCTATTGTCACCTTCTTTATCTTATTTTTCTTATCTAAACTGCTTACCAATCTTTGGAAAACAGGAGGCCCCTATCTGATTCACATCTTTATTACTCTCTCTATTGTATGTGGTTTCCTGGTCACACATTTCACCTGGACACATAACGAGAGGCGATTGAACGAACTCACAGAGGACGATAATAAAGAAGAACTGAATTAATCTGACCGTTTATAATATGCTGATAATCAATGTGTTGTGTTGGTGATTCTCTATATCAGAAGTAAAATTGCTGGTTTTCAATTTCTTCCCGTACTTTTTCAGGAACCAGATAGCGAATTGATTTACGGTCTTTGATAAGTTTCCTGATTAGTGTTCCTGATATCTGCAAAATAGGGGCTTCCACCACTTCAATCCTGTGTTTTAGCATTGTGGGGTCGACCGGGAAGCCGGAACGTAAATAAATCTTTATGGGATAGTTTTTAATGAGCAGGTCACCATTTTTCCATTTCTTAATATTCTGAAAACTATCACTTCCCATAATCACAGTAAACTCATGTTGTGGATACCTCTCCTCAAGATGGATGAGGGTATCAATGGTATAAGACGGCCTTGGCAGTTTAAATTCAATGTCGCAGGTCTTGAGATTTATATCATCCTCAACCGCCAGATCTACCAGGTGTTTCCGGTGGCGCTCGTTTAATAGAGAGGCAGACTGCTTAAAGGGATTCTGGGGAGAGACCACAAACCATACTCGCTGCAGATCGGTAAAGTTAACCATGTGGCTGGCTATTATCAGATGGCCATGATGGACGGGATTAAAGGAACCAAAGTAAAGACCGATTCTCATTTATTAACAGGGCTGTTCTGCAATAGGGTTTCCACCTCGATGGCGGCCGCCTCGTTCAGTCTCAGGCTGAGGGAATACCCTGCAACCAGAATATAAATAGGATCTCCTAGCGGCGCTTTTTTCCAAACCACTACTTCTTCTCCGGGCAAACAGCCCATTTCCATTAGTTTAAGAGCGAGGTCTCCATTAGTAAGGGATAGAATTTTTACTTTTGACCCAACTTTTGCTTCTGAAAGATTCATCTTATGGCAAAGGTAACTCTCCACATCAAAAAACCATCTATTTTGGCTACTCGTAACAAAAAGCATTTTTTCTTCAACTTTCATCAGGTGCCGCGTATCCCCAAAGAATCGCTGCCCTCTCAGTCTCTTCTTGATAGTGTGATGAAAGAAGAGGGGGCCGAAGTGGAAAGGGTTGACTATATTTTCTGTGTGGACGCTTATCTGATCGAATTAAATCGAGCCTATCTAAATCACGACACCTTTACAGATATCCTCACCTTCACTATTTCCCCGGCAGGGGAGGCTATCATTTCAGAAATCTATATTAGTGTAGAACGGGTTAGGGAAAATGCAGGAAAGTATGGTGTTTCTTTTGAAACAGAACTGCACAGGGTAATGATTCATGGACTTCTTCACCTCTGTGGGTATGAAGATGGCACCCCAAAACAGAAAAAGCAAATGCGATCAAAGGAAGACTATTACCTTGGTAAGAGGTAAATGTTTCACGTGAAACCTCACATACGGTGTTATTGATGAGACCTTCGGTGTTCCACGTGAAACAAATCATTCAACCCCGGTCCTACACAAGCCACATTACACAAATGCTAAAAAAACAGTGACGCCTGTCGAAAATTCTGCATTAGTGTACTTTTGCAGGATGTTTCCAAAATATGATGTAATCGTTGTGGGTGCAGGACATGCCGGTTGTGAGGCTGCCGCGGCCGCTGCAAACATGGGCAGCAAAACGCTGCTTATTACCATGAATATGCAGAATATGGCCCAAATGAGCTGTAACCCTGCCATGGGTGGTATTGGAAAAGGGCAAATCATCCGTGAAATAGATGCGCTGGGAGGGTACTCCGGAATCGTTACGGACGAAACCACTATTCAGTTCAGAATGCTTAACAAAAGCAAAGGGCCGGCCATGTGGAGCCCACGCGCACAAAACGATCGGATGCTATTCTCTACGCGATGGAGGCAAGCTCTGGAAAATATAGAAAATCTGGACTTTTACCAGGATACCGTGGTGGGCCTCACCAGAAAGGATGATGCAATTACGGGCGTCAGGACAGGGCTCGGCCACCACATAGAAGCCAAAGCGGTAGTATTAACCAATGGAACCTTCCTCAACGGCATCATACATATTGGTACAAAGCAAAGCAAAGGTGGCAGAGTAGCCGAAAAGTCGGTATCCGGTATTACAGAAAACCTGGTAGAGTGGGGGTTCGAAAGCGATCGCCTCAAAACAGGAACCCCCCCCAGGGTGGATGGGCGTTCGCTCGACTATTCTAAAATGGAAGAGCAACGGGGCGATGAGGAAATTACGGGCTTCTCATATCTGGACACTCAATTGCCCAAAAGGCAAAGAAGTTGCTGGATTACTTATACTAACAAACAAGTACACGAAACTCTTAGAACCGGATTCGATGAAAGCCCCATGTTTCAGGGGAGAATCAAGGGAACCGGGCCAAGGTACTGCCCCAGCATTGAAGATAAAATCAACCGGTTTGCAGAGAGAGAACGCCACCAGATCTTCGTGGAGCCCGAAGGTTGGAATACCTATGAAGTATATGTGAATGGCTTTTCCTCATCGCTACCAGAAAATGTTCAGTATCAGGCCCTTAGCCAGATACCAGGGTTTGAAAACTGCAAAATGTTCCGCCCTGGTTATGCTATAGAATATGATTACTTTCCTCCTACACAGCTTAAGTTCAGCCTCGAAACCAAACTCGTAAAAAATCTGTTTTTTGCGGGTCAGATCAATGGCACTACCGGCTACGAAGAGGCCGCCTGCCAGGGGATTATTGCAGGAATGAACGCTCACCTGTCTGTCAACGAACAGGAGCCTTTCACTCTGAAAAGAAACGAAGCATACATTGGTGTGCTAATAGACGACCTTATCAATAAAGGAACCGATGAACCATACAGAATGTTTACCAGCAGAGCAGAATACCGCACCCTGCTCCGGCAGGACAATGCAGATATCAGGCTTACTGAAAAAAGCTACCGTATAGGGCTGGCAAGTCAACAGCGAATGAACCGGGTGAGAAAGAAAAAAGAAGAAATCGGGGAAATTGAAAAGCTACTCAGGGAAACCTCAATATTCGAGTCTGCCCCCCCATTGCTGGAGTCGATAGGTGCTGCACCACTAAGTCAAAAAACAAAGGCAGCGCAAATACTGCTTCGTCCCGCCATGGGAATCAGACAAATGATAGATGCCTTACCTGAATTGAAAATGCTCAATAACTTTTCTGATGAAGCCCTTAAAGAAGCAGAAATAGCAATTAAGTACGAAGTGTATATTAAGAAAGAGGAAGAATTGGCCGCAAAACTCAGTACGCTGGAAGATCTTATAATCCCTTCCTCATTCAACTATGATAAACTTACCTCACTCAGCACAGAAGCCAGGCAGAAATTCAATAAAATAAAACCTCAGACGTTAGGACAGGCAAGCCGCATCAGTGGGGTCAACCCCAGTGATGTGCAGATACTGATGGTATATATGGGAAGATAAATAATTACGTATAATCATAATAGTTATAATTAATATGCAAGACCAATTACAACTGCCGGATAATCTTTCAAAAAAAGATGTGTTTGAAAAGGTTAAAGACTACATCACCCACTGTGGACTGGAAACAACAAACATGGATGACAACCGTCCATGGGGTGGCTTCTATTATATTTCAGAAGCACAGACAGGCCGGTTTATTGACTTATTCTTTCCGGATGTGGATATAGCGCAAATCCAAATTTCAGAAAAACTTAGTCCTAAAATTCTTATCGTGGAGCCTCACAAAAGGCTCAGCTGGCAATACCATCTGCGGCGCGCAGAAATTTGGAAAGTGATAGCCGGCAGCGTCAACGTCGTTGTAAGTGACGATGATGAACAAAGGGAAATGATAGAAAAACAAACTAATGATGTCATCATTCTAAGAAAAGAACAGCGGCACCGTTTAATAGGATCTGATGGCTGGGGAATTATTGCAGAGATATGGCAGCACACCCATCCACACCATCCAAGTGATGAGGATGATATTATCCGTGTCCAGGATGATTTTGGAAGATAATTGTCACTGTATTTTTTCCCTAAATAATAAAATACACTGTTACATTTCTCTATCGCTAAATAGTAACTTTACATTATTATGAGTGAGACAATAACAGCACCGGTACTTACCTCAAAGGATTTTGTTACAGATCAGGAGGTAAGGTGGTGTCCGGGATGTGGAGATTATTCCATCCTGGCACAGGTTCAGAAAGTGTTTCCCACGCTGGGAATTCCCAGAGAAAACTTTGTAATTATATCCGGTATAGGGTGCAGCAGCCGTTTTCCTTATTATATGAACACCTACGGTATGCACAGCATTCACGGTAGGGCTACGGCAATTGCCAGTGGGCTTAAGGCCACAAATCCCGATTTAAGTATATGGATTGTAACCGGCGACGGCGATTCTCTGAGTATCGGTGGTAATCACACTATTCATTTGCTTCGCCGCAATTTTGATGTCAATATTCTTTTATTTAATAATGAAGTATATGGCCTGACTAAAGGACAATATTCACCTACAAGTCATGTAAAGTCGATCACTAAGAGTTCGCCTTACGGCAGCATCGACCGCCCTTTCAATCCTGCATCACTAGCGCTGGGAGCCGGGGCTACTTTTGCAGCCATCAACACAAAGGAGCATCTTTTCTGGAAATCTATCAAAACTGTAACATATTTAATGATGGTGCTTTTGAAATATTTACAGATAAGAAAACAAAAGCTGATAACACTATTTTTCTTGAAGAAGGACAACCCCTTATTTTCGGTGAACAAAAAAATAAAGGAATCAGATTTGATGGGTTAAAACCCGTGATTACAGATATAGATACACACACTTCGGTAAACGACCTCTGGATCCATGACTCAGCAGACCTGACTAAAGCCCAAATCCTTGCGGGATTCTTTGACGACCCCACTGTGGACGGCCATTTTCCAAGACCATTCGGAGTATTCTACAATGTAGATAAACCCTGCTACGAGGACATGATGGAGGAACAAATTGAAACGGCTAAAACAGCGAAGGATGCTGATCTGGATAATTTACTTAGGGGGAAAGAAATCTGGGAAATAAGAGAGGAGACAGAATTAGTTTAAATTATTCAGAAAAACGAAAGGCTTCAGTTTAGGTGCGTTCAATATACCTAATACCTGTCTGGGGCGCTTAATGATTTTACGGTTCTTTACATGAACCACTTCATGAGCGATAGCAATGTTCTCTACCTTTTCCACATGATATAGTAACTCATGTAGTGATTCAACCTGGCGCTCGACTAAATTCGAATTGGATTTTGTTCTGAACAACACCAGCAACTCCCTGTTAAATTTCTTCATCTATATTGGTTTTTAATAGCCTATTATCCCTTGTGTGTTTGGACAACCACAGTTCGATTTCTTGGATGAACTGCATCCCATCATACAAATACCCGCTAAAGCCAACATTACAAGAAAAAGTCTTCCAAAGTTTTTCATCTTTATAGGATTTTTACCTCTTATCTTACACCCTTCCCATTCCTGCTCTAAGGTAGGTAAAAAAGTGAATACCAAATTAAAACAATTTATATCACAAAAATTGCAAAATTTGATAGAAAACACAAGCATGCCATCCGAAAGCCGGAATATCACTGTGCTAATAGCTCCGTTAGACTGGGGTCTGGGACATGCAACTCGTTGTATTCCAATAATTAAGGAGCTATATAAATACACTTCGCATATAATTATAGCAGCCTCCGGCCTTTCTAAACATTTATTACAAACGGAATTTCCAAATGCGGAATTTATTTCGCTAAAAGGCTACAATCTTACTTATCCGAGAAATGGTAGATTATTTATTTTTAAAATATTCACTCAGATTCCCAAAATAATAATTCGAAAATATCAGGAACAAAAGCAAATAAGAAAGCTTGTAAAAGCAAGAAAAATTGATCTGATAATCTCTGATAATAGACCCGGAATCTTCCATAAGTCAATATACGCTGTATATATCACTCATCAAATCACGGTAAAGACCGGTAATACACTACTCGACAGCGTGGCCTCCGGAATACACCAAACCGTAATAAAGAAATTTAATGAATGCTGGGTGCCGGATGCTGAAATACACGGACTCTCCGGCACCCTGTCTCACACTTCCGCCAGGAATATCTGCCAAAAATTTATAGGGCCACTATCCAGAATGCACTTTATTCAGGTACCCAAAGTGTACGACTATTGTATAATTCTCTCAGGACCAGAACCACAGCGCACTATTCTTGAAGAAAAGATAATCTCACAATTAAATGACATTAAAAATAAAAAGAAAGTTCTATTGGTGAGAGGACTTCCGGGAGACACGAAGCCACTGATAGTTAATTCAACCATCATAGTAGAAAACCATCTCAGTGCAACTAAACTTAATGAAGCGCTCTGTGCTTCAGATATAGTAATAAGCAGATGCGGATACTCCACCATAATGGATCTCGCAAAACTCAGAGTTCCGGCTATTCTTATACCCACCCCCGGACAGGCAGAGCAGGAATACCTGGGATCATACCTCACTGATAAAAAGTATTTCCTGATCAGAAACCAAAGTACCTTCTCCTTATCAGAGGCGATTGCATCTTTCAGGAGCGGCCAATACCGACTTCCGGAAATGAACTTTGAAGCGTTCAGAGAAACTCTGTCACAAACACTCCAAAAAGTGACTCATACGCATGATACCGATTCGCCAACTCTTCAAAAATGACAATGTGGATTATTAACTTAATAAAAGAATAATATAATATTTTAAAAAGACTTTTATTATTACTAGCACTGTGGAATAGTGGATAGAATCTTTTTGAGACTTTTGGTAATATCATAAGTACTACTTTTTCCACCACATTTCACACTCAATTCAGATATTAATCTTCTGTCTATTGTTATATTCCAACTCATAATTCACGCCGGTGTATAAATATCTTACTGTATAACTTTCCGGATAGAAAATGAACGGGTTATTGTGAATTAGCAGCTCACTTTTTGGGTAGATTTTACAGAAAGTAATAAAACCTGTTATATGAACCAGGAGTTATTAAAAGATATTCCCCTTTCATGTTTTTATTTTGCAGGGTTATTCACATAAAAATTCTGTTGCTAACAGCCACTGTTAGTAACTAATGTTTTTAGTATAGGTATCACGCGGCTGACAGGGGTGGAGTTGCCTGTTATAGCTTGTTTTCTGAGCTTTGTTGCTATTTTAATTTAACCTATTTTTGCCGCCCTAAACACAAAAAATTAGGATAATAACATGTCGATAATTCAAACGATCCGTGAAAAGGGAGCGGTGATTGTGATTTCATTGGTAGCAATAAGCCTTATCGGGTTCATTTTAATGGACTCAATGAGCAGTACCGGTAAATTATTCGGTGGTGGTAACGAAACTACTATAGGAATAGTAAATGGTGAATCGATAGATTACCAGGATTTCAATGATAAGGTAACACAGATGGAACAGCAGTATGGTAACCAGTCGAGCCAGCGGAATAGTGTAATGCAGGGAGCGTGGGACCAGATGGTAGCCGAGAAAATTGTAAATGATCAGTTTGAAAAATTAGGACTTGTTTTCACTGCCAAAGAACTGAGTACAATATTATTTAGTGAGGATGCACCGGCACAATTGAAACAATCATTTACCGATCCTAATACCGGACAATACGATATAGAGCAGGCCAAACTCTGGTGGACACAGGTAAAGCAAAATAAAAATAAGGAGCAACGCAATGCGCTGGTGTCACAGGTGATTGATCCAATGGTGTTGAATTCACTCTATTCGAAATATACATCGATGATTGCCGCAAGTGTAAATCAACCTACCTGGCTAAAAAATATGGAAAAGGAAGCAGCTACGAATTATGCAGTAATGAACTATGTGGCTGTACCTTATTCAAGTGTGAACGACAGTACAATTAAGATATCTTCACAGGATGTCAAAAACTATATAAACTCTCATAAGAGTATGTTCAAACAGGAGCCCGGAATGATGCTCTCTTATGTATCATTCAGTGCAGCCCCAAGTAAGGAAGACAGCGCTGAAGTATTTAATGCGTTAGAAAAAATAAAGCCTGAATTTGAATTGGACTCAAATGCCAAATTCTTCCTGGGCAGGAACGGATCTACTATTCCATTCTTTGATGGTTACCTTCCTGCTACACAGATTCAGGTTCCCAATATTGCTTCAATCACCGCATTGCCTAAAGGTGGAGTATATGGACCCTATCTGGATGCAAAGAATTATGTGATTGCGAAACTTATAGATCAAAAGACAATGGCCGACAGCTTCAAAGTAAGGCATATTCTCTTTGGAACTATTAATCCCCAGACACAGCAGCCCATTATGGATGACAGTACCGCTAAGAGAAAAGCCGATAGTGTGGCTACTGCAATTAAAAATGGTGCCAGCTTTGATGCCCTAGAGCCTGTCTATTCAACCGATGAAGGAGCAAAACAAACAAATGGTGTTATGAACTTTGACCTCAAGACGGTGCAGAGCGATAATTTTGCAAAAGAGTTTGGTAAGTTTCTCCTGAACGAAAATGGCGAAACAAAGAAGGTTGTAAAAACAGAATTTGGTTACCATTATATAGAGATAATGTCTAAGAGCCATTTCGAACCCTGCTACAAGATTGCATATATGGCGCGCGAAATAGATCCAAGTGATGCCACCATTAACCATGCAAATTCAGAAGCAGTAAAGCTTTCAGCTGCCGGTACAAACGAAAAAGCATTTGAAGACTACATTGTAAAGAATGGACTTTCCAAAGTGGATTTGCCTATGCCTGTAGGAGAAAATGACTATCAGATGGGTAGCTATTCAAATGCAAGAGAAGCTATCAGATGGGCCAATGGGGCTAAGGAAGGAGCGGTTTCTGAACCCTTCTCAATTGACAATGATTTTGTAGTGGTAAAAGTGGACAAGAGATTGCGGGAAGGACTAATGGATGTGGAAACAGCTGCACCACTTATTGATGGAATCCTGCGCAATCAGAAAAAAGCGGAAGTAATCACAAAGAAGATATCCAACCCGGCATCATTGGATGCAGTAGCTCAGACCTTCGGTGTACAGGTACTTACAGACGGTGAAGACTCTTCCCTCACCTTTAATGCGCAAATTATTAATGGGATTGGAAATGAACCTAAAGTTACCGGTGCTGCTTTTGATAAAGGGCTGGATGGAAAAGTTTCTGCTCCCATAGCCGGTAATACAGGAGTGTTTCTAATCCAGGTAACCTCAACCGGAAAGAAGGCGGTTGCAGAAGATCTGTGGAAGCAACAGGAACAGGCTACGCAAAGCCGGGAAACACAGTCTGCACTTCAACAATCTTTCATGGGTCTTAGAAAAATGGCCAAAATCAAAGATTATAGAAGCAAGTTCTATTGATAATATTTACAGGAGTCTGATCTCCTTTCAGATAAAAATTAAGAAAATACCGGAATGAGTCCGGTATTTTTTTATGCCCTAAAAAATTTTCGTTTATTTTCGGGAATGAAAAAGCTTTTCTTTCCCCTCTTTATTATATGTCTGCTCACCTCATGCTCCATTTCTCAAAAAATAAGTAAAGAAGCCAGGGCTACCATCTTTAAGGATAATAATTTAAGTACAGCTCATACAGGCGTCGCCATCTACGATCCGGCTACTTCAAAGATGATATTTGAATATCAGTCCGACAAGTATTTTACCCCCGCAAGCAATACCAAGCTTGCATCCTGTTATGTAGCGATGAAATATCTGGGAGATAGTATTACCGGAATTCAATATCAGGTATTAGACGAGTCGACTGTGGCAATAAAAGGCATGGGCGACCCGACTATGATGCATCCTGACTTTAAGAATCAGCCGGTATTAAAGTTCCTTTCAGGATTTAGAAATGTGGAAATAGAAAAAAGCGATTTCTCTTCCTTTATGGGTAACGGCTGGTCGTGGGATGATTATGAATACAGCTATGCTGCCCCCAGAAGCGCCTTCCCCATGTACGGAGATTATGTTACCATAAAATGGGATAATAACCGGGTTTCCGCCACACCGTCCTGGTTTAATCAAAGCACTACGCTATCGGGAAATATTAATAATGGCATTTCTGTATCGCGTCCGTGGGACAGTAATACATTTACCGTGTCGGATGGCAAATCTAAAAGCGTAGAAATTCCTTTTATTCCCGATGATAATACGGTAGTAGCATTATGGTCAGATACCCTTAAGAAAACCGTATCGCTGACTACCCGCAAAGTGCTGGGTGATAACTTCGTACATACACAACCGTTAGATAGTATGCTCGCCATCATGATGCACAGAAGTGATAATTTCTTTGCCGAACAGTCACTACTTATGGTAAGCAACAAAATTCTGGGGACGATGAACACCAGACAGGTGATTCAGAAGATTATTTCTACAGATTTTGCTGATATGCCGCAGCGTCCCAGATGGTCTGATGGTTCGGGATTAAGCAGCTACAATCTTTTTTCCCCGCAGGATTTTATTTTCATTTTGAGAAAGATGAAAGACGAATTCGGTCTGGAAAGGATGAAGGTGATTCTGCCCACAGGTGGCACAGGCACGCTTTCGTCATTATATCACGCAGATGCAGGAAAGATTTTTGCCAAGACGGGCACCATTAGTGGTGTGGTTTCTCTGAGTGGGTATTTAATTACAGAGAAGAACAAATTATTACTGTTTTCTGTTCTGGTGAACAACCACAATGTGGCAGCACAGGAAATCAGGAAAGCTGTGGAAAAATTTCTGCACGGTATCAGAACAAAACTATAAACCGATTGGCAGGTTATCCAGCCAGTCGATTGCAGACCGGGTTCGACTCTCGTCGTTGCCTTTTATTTCAATCCACGGTACATCCTGGGCTGTAAGCAGCTCTCTGTAATAATGAAAGAGCTCCTGTCTGATTTTTTCGTCCGGATATTCTCTGAGGTTATCCTTTTGCCAGGGCAGATCCAGATTACACAAAAAATAACCGTCGTATTTTCTTTCTGCTATCTGATCCAGAATAAACCTATGGCATTTTCCAAATACAAATTCGCACCATACCTTCATCACATACATATCTGTATCCACAAAAAGTAAAGGAGGGCCGTCGCCGTTTGCGGTCTGCGCGGTCAAATCATCCTCCTGGTTTAATTGCCCCTGTGCTATCGTAAGCAAATCGTCGTACGAATAATCAGTACCGTTTGTTTCCAGATAGGCTCTTGCATATTCCGGGCACCAGAGGGTGTTATAATGTGCGGCTAACTGCATACACAATGTGCTCTTGCCTGTAGATTCGGGCCCGATGGCTACATATTTTTTTATACGCTTCACGTGGCTTCTTTAGCAAGGAGAAGGTTATGGCGCGCCCTTTTCTTCCATTCAATTAATCCCATGATGGCCAATACCAGGAGAATCAGATAATAAACACTCGTAAACACATAATGCTTTACGAAATAAAGCGGCATGGAGGCGATATTGGTAGCAATCCACCAATACCAGCTTTCAACCTTTTTACGCGCCATCAGCCACATTCCGGTAAAGGCGGTGGAACTGGCAAATGCATCAGCCCACGGAATGGCGCCGGGAGCAAAATCGCGTTTTAGGTAGCTGAGTGCCGCGTAGATTGCAAAATAAAATGAAAGGAAAAAGGCTACTTCTCCAATCCACTCTTTCTTAGAACTGAAAGTAATCTGAACAATATGTTCCTTTTGCTCATTTCGTCTTGCCCACAGTATCCATCCATAGATACTCATGATAGTATAATAGAGATTTACAGTAGCCTCGCCCAATAAACTTCCCTTGATACTAAGATATATATAGAAGGTGGTATTGATAAGCCCGGTGGGGTACACCAGGATGTTCTCTTTTCTCGAAAACCAGACGCTTACAATACCCGAAATAACGGCGATAAATTCAAGAAAACCGGTTTCTTTCAGTCCCGCTATAAATTGTTGATAGATTTCAGGTAAGGTCATTGAAGCGGGATGGATATTAATTTATTCGGTAAGGGCATTATTGATCAACTTGCGGCAACCACCTCTTTTACTTCGGGCACCATTCGCATCATTATTTTTTCTACTCCGGCTTTTAGTGTAATCATGGATGAAGGACAGCCACTACAACTTCCCAGCATTTTGAGATTCAGAATACCGTCCTGAAAACTCTGAAACTGAATGGCCCCGCCATCCATCTCTACGGCAGGGGCTACATAGTTCTTTAGTACCTCTTTGATTTTCTTAACCGTATCCCCGTCATCTGCGCTAATTGAATTGTTTGTATCTGTTTTGCTCTGGGAGAGCACATCCTCATTGATAATGACCCCACCCTCTTCTATGTAATCTTTCAGAAACTGTTTAATACTTGGAACGACATCGTCCCAGTTTTCAATATCATCTGTTCTGGTGAGTGTTACAAAGTTGCTGGCGATAAAAACTGACTTTACGAAAGGAAATGCAAAGAGCTGTTGTGCCAGAGGCGAGCCGGTTGCCGTGGTCTCGTCAGGGAAATCCGCGGTCTTTCCCGGATATAACAACTTGTTAGCCACAAACTTAAGTGTCTGTGGGTTGGGAGTCTCTTCCGTATAGATGCTTATGATCGGGTTACCGGTTTTAATCATAACCAAAAGGTTTAAGGGGCAAAGATAATTAATTGATGGGGTTTGTGGGAGCTGGTCTGACTGATTATCTGAATTCGGAAAAAGTATCTTTTATACGTTACGCAGCCCCATTGGCTCAATATCCGGGAGAAATCGTGCATAACAATACAAATACATTCAAAAAGATGACCTAAACACTAATTTCCGGTTTACTCATTATCGGGATATCCCAGCCGGAACCTGCATTTATAGAAGATTCCGTTCTGTGGTTGAATGATAGACTATGGTTATAGAATGTCCCTAACCCAATAAGGTCGTAATCTAAAAGAGAAGCATCCAACTTTTTCCTCATTTCATTAAAATCAAAGTATTGATTGCCCGGTACCGGGTGTCTTTTCTCTGACTTGATTTGGATTGATAGGGGGCTCTTCATTCCCGGTGCATAGCATAATTCTACGATCGCGTCTTTTGAACCGTTACGCACCAGATCTATAGCATAGCGGCGCGCATTAAAGGCTCCTAACCTATCGATGTGTGCAAGATTTTTACCATAGATTGCCCCACCTCCTAAAGCAATACGGGGACCGTAATAATCCATAACCAATTTACGTCCGGTCTGCCCATTATCTCCATCACTTCCCCCGTTTATCAAAGGGCCATTAGGATTAATGATTACCTGGATATCATGCCAGAATCCCTTCCATCGCCTGTCATGGGTGCGCAGCTGATCCCAGGCTTCATGTAATACCCGATTCAGATTAATGGTAAAGTCTATAAACGAGATTGACGGCTCTTGTTGTAGTGTTACAAGGATTTTCTCCGGTCGCCAACCTTCGTTATCTTCCTGTATGATTACAAGCAGTTTACCATCCGGCCCCTGATCCTGAAGCAGGCCGCCATGAAGCGAACGAATCAATGATTCTCTTAAATACCAGACTAAAAAGTGCTCGGGCGGAAGAAAATGAGTTTTGTCGTCGTAACCAGCGTATGCAGTAATGATGCACTGATCATTTGAAAAATTGTTCCAATCATCCGGGTCTCCGGTAATGCGGCACAAATGATCCCGGATTTGGTATTGTTCTACATTAATGTGATTATGAGGAGTGTAACCGATTTCATAACCTAATTCTACAATAATATCCCTTACGTTCAGGTTTACTTTTGACCGGGTGACTGCACAGCCGGTAAGGAATATATAGTCAGACCATGTGCTTACTTCTATTTGAGCATACACATCGCCTGCCGTTTTATAAAGATGACGAATAATACGGTCGGCTATCAGGTCGCAAAACTTATCGGGATGTCCGTTCAGAACTGCTTCAGAGAATCTTTTCATTTTCTAAAATTTTCAAGTTGATGATATTCAATTTTATTTGAGCTGAATTCCGCTGGGTTTCCATCATAGGAAATAATTGCCCGGATATTATTGACTTCAATACCCCATAACATTTCCGGAGTAATGCGTTCTGTATAACCATCGGTAACAATTACACTTTTGGGGACTTTATTTTTCTTCATGTGCTCGAATACACAGGCTATTGATGTTCCGCCGGTAGAATCATAAATTAATTTATCCTCTTTAAGTTTTGCGTCTTTCACTTCGTTTGAGAACACATGTATTGGAAACCGGATAGAATCCTTAAATGAAGAAAGGAGCGCGGCTATTTGTTCTAATTCTCCGTCCATAGATCCACTTACATCAAGATAAATAGTAGCTAATTCCCTTGGCTTAATTCGATAGGAAGAAATTGGGCAAAACGGGATGATATCACTGGTTTCAAGCAGGGTAAAAGCCCGTCTGTTGTGGCTGTTCAGGATAGGCATCATAGAAGTGTCCGGCCTGATTTCTGTCTTTCCCCGTTTATCAGGCTGAAGACATTTTTTGAGAATCTTCCAGGCGGATTTTCTCCACTGAGCAATTTTTTGCCTTTTAATTTGAATGATGTCTTCCTGATGGTCAAAGCTTATACCACGAGCCTTTGCCTTACTCCATATTCCTTTTCCGTCCATACTCTTTAGGATCCCATCCAGTAAGGCACTGTTTTGGGGGCTGATAGTAGATTTTTGATCTTCATGGTTACCAATTAAAGTAATGCCCTGGCAGTTACCGGTCAGTTTTTTAAAATACAAATACTCCAGGAGTTCGAATAAATCATCAGCAGCGTATTTTCCCCAATAAATTTCATTATGAATTTCCTTCCAGTTGATTTCTTTTGAAGAGTTGATTGCCGGATCCTGAGGTCTTAGTAAACAGTCGACTCCGGTTCCGGCATAAAACCTATTAAAGAACCCGGACAATGACAGCCCATAAACGCGATGAATTATACTATTGATTATAGCATCAAGGGCAATATTCAAAAGAGGGTTTGACAATTGATACTTTTCGGTGTGGAGCAACATGACATGTAGGAATTCATGCAGAAGCAGGCATTTTATATCGTTTTCTGAATGTGCATATTCTTGCAGGAATTTCTGATTAATGCACAAAGTGGGTTTTTCCGAAAGGCTGACGGCAAGGGTCGGCACATTCGTGGTGAAGTCAATTCTTGTAATCCTGAATAATGCTCGGCAGGCAATAACATTTTCTTCGGCCAGATCTTCAATAATATCGGTTATATATTTTTTAGTCCAGTTCATAGAAAGCGTCAATATTGATAGTGATAAGTTTTAATGAGCGGTTAAGGCGTTTTCTGGTGAATACCCCCCTGGTTGTCGGAAGATAACTACACCCGCTGGTTCGCGACAGGATAGCAGCAGCAAAGAGAATATCTGAATCACTATAAATATTATGGCTATTCGTTTTATACGGAAATGCTATCATTCTTGATTGAGGCACGTGCAGGCTGATTGCAATTTCCTGCCAATCGCTTAGCTTAAGTCGTTTTGCTTTGTTGAGTAACCACTTTTCAATATCCATTATGTTGTCAGGTATCTTCAGGTTTATTGTGTATTCTGCTCCGCGTATGATATCCGGAGTTAGCATTGAGGAGTTCACATGTTCTACCCGTACGCGGCTTTGTGGTGCGCCGGTATTTTGGAGATAGTTTACAAAACCCGGCCCCGCCGTGTTTGGGTTCATTTCTGTCATGACATTAGTTTAATTCCGCATTAGTATTTAGGAGTACTTCCATTTTAGAAAAGCAGGCATCGAGTTGCTTTTCAAGGAATTCGGGAGGGGAAATCATAATATTTTCAGAGATAAGATGGAGGAAAAGCTGTCTGGCTCTGGTCTTTTTCATTTTTTCACTTTTGGGAATCCGATCCAAAACCTGAAGGCATTCGGACCATTGTGGATGATTTGACGAATACCGGGTCTCATTCCATTTAATGGAACCGTTGACTTCGTAAATGCTGGTTGCAATGTTTCCCATGATACTCAATGCATCCTCGGTCAATAGGCCCAACTCAGATGCCGCCGGAAACAGTACGAAGGAAAACAGTGCTTTTTGTTCTGCAGACCTTTTATTTAAGTATTGTATAACAGCAATACTTTTGGTGTGTATATCTACCTTTTTATCAAGAAGTTTTTCGATACACCTGGGTATTGATTTATCTGTCAGAAATTCCGAGACCCAACGATCCGTTCTGTTCGTTTCGGAGATCATCCTTATTGCTTCTTTGTGTACCGAATTGGGTATGTGATCGGGAACACTTTCAACGTATGACCGTTGGGGTATGCTATTCCGGAGGGCCAGTTTAAATAGATTGTACCTCTTTTTGTCGGAAGTGTCGTAACCCAGTTCCCCTGCCACACACAGGAGAGCAGAGATATTACGGACTAACTGTTTAGCGCGGCGGGGAGAAAAACGGAAATCTGCTTCGGAGATCAGGCTGGCCACAATGCGGCAATAGGAAGCAATCTCTGCATCAGGATTGGCTATCACCTCCTCAAATCGCCGTTTGGTGGAGCGGATGAAATTTTTCAACTCTTCATATATACGTGTATTGGACGAAGAGGAAAGCGAATTGATGATGGCCTCCTGTTCATGAGGCTTAAGATCGCGCCAGTCGGGTACTTCCATAATAAAAGCAAACCGATCGGCAAGAGCAGGATCAAGAGGCTCTGAGCCACTATAATTTTCACCGTTTTCGTTTGCGTCAAACCCGAATGGATTCATGGCAGCCCATCGGTACCTTAATTTTTCAAGGGTTAAACCCAGAATTTTTCTCTCATAGAGAATTGAAAAGAACTTGTTTTGGATTTCGGGTTTGCAACGGCTGATTTCGTCAAAGAGTACGGACTCTGCCTCCCATACAGAGGCTGGGGTGGGTAGAAACTTAATACTTTCCCGGTTTTCAGCGGGATAGGGAAAGCCAATAAGATCATCAAACGAGATGAGACTGGCATTGTAGTGGCGGTGCTTTAAACCCAGGGCTTCCGAAAGGCCATTAAGCAAGTGTGTTTTTCCGGTGCCAGACTTACCAATAAGCAACAGAGGGTCTTCTGTAACTAATGCTGACAGAATCAATGGTTCGATTTCTTCGAAACCGAAGATGCCCATTTCTGAGAGAAAACCGTGAGGATAATTTTTTTGATTGGGTTCCATGTGACAGTTTTTAAATTATTAATAAACTGCATTACGGAACAATACGGAGTCAAAGAGACAATGTATGAACAATTTTGGCATCTCCTGCCCGCATCGTTCACCACCGTGGCGTTCACTGCTCGGTTGGTACCTATTTAAAGGATTCGTGATGCATTGTAAAAATAGATAAATGTTTTATTATTTAAAATTTTTTCTTTGATTTTTCAACGCAGCATACAGACTGTTGCTAGTTTTTACTTTTAATCCAAAGGAAAAAATCAATGAAGCAACATGAAAGTACTGTTTTATGAAGAGCGTATTAAAAAGGTTATTTTGACGCCTTAAATTCAGGCAATTCTTTACTCAGTTTTCTTAGTGTCAACCCCGGTTAATTGTATTGCCTTATGTGGATTGTGTGCTCAATACCGAGGGGTTAAGCAGTGTTTTCATAAAGAATTTATTGTGAATTTAAATTCTCTGATTAGTTGTGGTAAACGCCTGAATGAATGGGTATTTAGAAAAAGGAAAAATAAAAGCGGGAAATCGATCAAACCCCCTCACATCTCTTCTTCCCTTTCCAGCATCAGTATGGCACTCTGTGGGACAATGAAATACTTATCGCCTTCGTACATCACTTCGGTGGCGCCGCTCACAAGAAAGATGGCCAGATCGCCTTCGCGTGCCTGGAGTGGAATATATTTGACCTGTTCTTCTTCGGGTTTCCATGATTCCTCCTCCTCTACAGGGGTAGGGATTGCATATCCCGGGCCTGTTTTTAATACATACCCCTGTTGTACTTTTTCTTTTTCATAGACACCGGGAGGCAGATAGAGGCCGGTAGATGTCCGTTCTTCGGGCCTATGTGGTCTTATTAATACCCTGTCGCCTATAATGATGAGTCGCTTAAGCTTATTGTCCGGTGTGATTCTCATGCTTTTGGGATGAAAAGGTGTTGTTATTGAACGAGCATCAGTTTAGCATAGTTCAGCATTATCTTTTTTTCGCCGTTTGAATCGAAACGGATTGTAGCAACCCGATTATGAGGGGCGCCTTCCAGTTTTGTGATCTCTCCGAATCCGAAACGCTGGTGTTCGATTCGGGAACCTACATCCAAAAGGTTTACGTCTGTAGGGGCAAAACCCGCCGAGGGCTCATGCTCAGTAAGTTTAGTAGAGGGTTTGGCAACTGTATAAACCGGCTTTTCTTTTTGTGGAGGAGGACCGTATCTGCGTTCTGCAATTGCGGCGGCTCCATACGAAGAACCCCTGCGGGAGAAGGGTTGTTCGCGCCGGGGGCCAAAGGCAGTACGTTCTATCTGATCTTTTGGAAGTTCTTCTACAAAACGGCTGGGATCATTGAGTATCAGATTACCGAATCTGTAACGTGTGTCCGCATATGTTAGATAAAGCTTTGTTTTGGCCCGCGTAATCGCTACATAAAATAAACGGCGTTCTTCTTCCAGCTCCTCAAGTGTATTGATCGACATCCCACTGGGGAACAAGTTCTCTTCCAGGCCAACGACAAACACTACGGGAAACTCAAGGCCCTTTGCCGCATGGATAGTCATCAATTTTACTACATTGGAGTCACCGTCGTCGTCGTCAGCATCGGTAAGCAGGGTTATCTGTTGCAGATAACTCCCCAACCCTTTGTCGAGCAATTCTCCATCCTCGGTGGGCGTCATGGAAAACTCCTTAATCGCATTCATCAGTTCCTGCACGTTTTCATAACGGACAAGCCCCTCTGTGGTCTTATCGCTAAAGAGTTCTTTCATTAATCCGGTATGCTTGCCTACAAGTACTGCAAGATCATAAGCGTCTTTCCTGGCCATCTCACTGGCAAACATTTCTATCATTAGCACAAAGTCTTTGATAGCACCGGCAGATGCCCCCTTCAATCCTGATTGTGCAGAATTACGCAGTGTATCCCACAACGACAGGTTGTTTTCGTTTGCAAAGAGCACCGCCCTCTCTACTGTAGTTTTACCAATACCACGAGCCGGATAATTAATAATACGCTTTAGCGACTCTTCATCATTTGGGTTGACTATTACTCTCAGGTATGCCAGAAAATCTTTGATTTCCTTTCTCTGATAGAAGCTGATGCCACCATAAATCCTGTATGGAATATTCATTTTGCGGAGGTTCTCCTCGAAACTCCGGCTCTGGGCATTAGTTCTGTAGAGTATGGCGAAGTCTTTGTTCAGAAAGTGATTGCGCAGCTTTTGCTCCTGAATCTGGTCTGCGATAAATTTCCCCTCATCACTGTCGCTGGCTGTTTCCACCAGCCTTATTTTTTCTCCCACGACATTGCTTGTCCACAACTTTTTCGGGATCTGTCCTTTATTTTTTGTGATTACCACGTTGGCGGCATTGAGGATGTTTTGTGAGCTTCTGTAATTCTGCTCCAGCTTCACCACCCTGGCGTCTTCATAATCCTTCTGAAAGCGAAGAATGTTTTCGATTGTGGCACCGCGAAAGCTGTAGATACTTTGTGCATCATCGCCCACCACGGCTACATTTTCATGCATGGCCCCCAACAGCTTTATGATTTGATATTGTACATTGTTGGTGTCCTGATATTCATCAATCATGATGTACTGAAATTTGCGCTGATATTTACTCAGGCTCTCCGGAAAGGTGGTGAGCAGTTGGTAAAATTTGAGCAACAAATCGTCGAAGTCCATTGCTCCGTTTCGGAAACAACGTTCAGCATAAGCCGCATAGATCTTTCCGAGGAGTGGACGAAAAGCCTTGGCATCATGGCTTTGAATTACGGGATCGTTCTGATACTCTTCAGGGGTAATCAGGCTGTTTTTAGCGCCGGAAATCCGGTTATATACGATAGATGGTTTATATGTCTTATCATTTAGCCCCATTTCTTTTATTACTGTCTTGATCACACTTTTGGCATCATCAGTATCGTAAATAGAAAAGTTTTTGGGGTAACCCAATTTCTCTGCTTCGGCCCGAAGTATCCGTGCAAATACGGAGTGGAAGGTGCCTATATACAGGTTGCGGGCCTGGTTGTTGCCCAGCATTTTCTCCACGCGCTCGCGCATTTCGGCGGCAGCTTTATTGGTAAAAGTAAGCGCCAGAATCCTGAAGGCATCCACCCCATTGGCCAACAGGTGTGCAATTCGCGTGGTAAGTACCTTGGTTTTGCCGCTTCCGGCTCCGGCCACAATCATAATGGGTCCATCTCTGTGTAGTACGGCTTCTCTCTGGGCGTCATTCAGCTCCTCTAAATAGTTCTGCATTGGACAAATTTACATAAAACCCATGGTGGCCAGGGTGAGTAAAGTGATAAAAAGTATTCCACATTTTCGGGGTTGGGCAGCCAGCCCGATTGGCGAGGATAGATTAGTGTCAGGTGGTCGAGATGTACGGGGGTGTACCCGTCATAGAGAGAAAACCAGTAGAAAATCCTCTTTTGATATGGGGATGGGCAGGCGGCTACACCATCAGGGTTGATTAATGACACTTAAAATAATCAAATGGCTCGGAGCAGTCCCTGCACCTGAACAGGGCTTTACAGGCCGTAGAGCCAAAGGCGCTGACAAGTTCTGTGTTTTCTGAATTGCAGAAAGGGCAAGGCGGGTGACGATTGATCAGGTCTTCGCTTCCTTTGCTACCCATTGGGGGAGTAATCCCGAATTCCTTTAGTTTTCTTTTTCCCTCATCGGTCATCCAATCGGTTGTCCAGGCCGGGGCTAATTGTGTCTCTACTTTGAAATGGGGGATATGGTGTGCCCTTAGTTTTCCATGAATGTTGAGCGTGATCATATCCATCGCCGGGCATCCGCTGTAGGTGGGTGTGATGGTGATGACGAAGGTGTCCCCTTCTTTTCTTACATCTCTCAACACGCCAAGATCATGTATGGATATTACGGGAATTTCCGGATCTGTTACCTCATCCAATAATTTACGTATATCTGTTATAGTAATATCGCGTGTTTCTGTTTCCATTGTCACTCTGCTTTAGCATTGTGTTTTTACCATTCGCATCCCGGATAGGCTCTTTGCAAGAATTGCATTTCAGCCAGGATATATCCGAGATATTCGGTGTGTACACCCTTTTTGCCTCCTTTGTGCATGAAGGTATCGGCTTGTGGCAGCGTAAGTGTAGCCTCCTGTAAGGTGTGATACACCTCTTCTGTCCATTCCTTCCTGATAGTATCTAAAGAAAAGTCTTTGTCTCGTTCAAATTGCGGGCTTTCGTAGTCGGTTTCCATAAACATTTCTCCGGTATAGGGCCAGAGGTATTCGAGCGCTCTTTCCATTCTTTCATGGCTTTCTGCAGTACCGTCGCCCAGTCGCTTCACCCAATCACTGCTCCAGTTTACATGGTATTGCACCTCTTTGAGGGCTTTATCGGCTATAGCCGCTATGTCTTTATCTGATGTGTAAATCAATTTGCCATAAATCAGTTTTTGCCAGTTGGCATAGAAGTATATTTTGAGGATGGTCTGTCCCCAGTCGCCGTTGGGCAGTTCGGTCAGAAGCAAGTTTCTGTATTGATGGGCGTCTCTCAGGTAAGCCAGTGTGTCTTCAGTGACTTCGGAGCCACCGGCCTTTTCATTCTGCCTTTTTGCGGCTAACTGATAAAAATATCGGGCCTGCCCTATGGTGTCGAGCGAGATGTTGGTAATGGCGATATCCTGCTCCAGCATGGGTCCGTGGCCGGTCCATTCGCTAAGCCGTTGCCCCATTATCAGTGAGCTGTCGGCGAGGAACAATAGATAGTCAGTTGTGTTGTCTCCGTGCATAGGTAATTACATATATTCTACCTCATCGGGTAATTTATAAAAAGTCGGATGCCGGTATATTTTATCTTCGGCAGGATCGAAAAAGCTGCCCGCTTCTTCCGGATTGGATGCATGGATATGCTTTGATTCTACTACCCAAATACTCACCCCTTCCATCCGGCGGGTATATACGTCGCGCGCGCTTTCGATAGCCATTTTAGCATCCGCGGCATGCAGGCTGCCTACATGCTTGTGATCGAGCCCCTGGCGGCTTCTGATAAATACTTCCCAAAGTGGTTGTTCCATAAGTTTATTCTTTTATAGTTGCTTTTGCGGTTTGACTTTCAGAAATTCCTGATTTTTGTTTTTGTGCGTAAGCCAGCGCAGCCCGTCTTACCCATTCACCCTCTTCATGCGCCCTGGTTCTTGCCGCTATTCTTTCCTTGTTGCAGGGACCATTCCCCTTTACTACGTTCCAGAATTCGTCCCAGTGTATTTCACCGAAGTCATAGTGCCCGCGTGCTTCATTCCACTTCAGTTCGGGGTCGGGAATCTGTAGCCCGAGCACCTCCACCTGCTGGGCACACATATCGACAAACTTCTGGCGCAATTCATCGTTTGTGAATCGCTTGATCTTCCACTTCATACTTTGTATGGTGTGTGGTGAATCGGCATCGCGGGGGCCAAACATCATCAGGCTGGGCCACCACCAGCGGTTAAGCGCATCCTGTGCCATTGCTTTTTGTGCTTCTGAGCCACGGCATAATGAAAGAAGGATATCAAATCCCTGTCGCTGGTGAAAGCTTTCTTCTTTACAAATACGCACCATCCCACGTGCATAAGGGCCGTACGATGTGCGGCACAGCGGAATCTGGTTGATGATAGCCGCGCCGTCCACCAGCCAGCCGATGGCACCCATGTCTGCCCATGATAAGGTAGGATAGTTGAAGATGGAACTGTATTTTGCTTTGCCGGTTAGTAGCTGCTCCGTCATTTCTTCGCGGGTAATGTTGAGTGTTTCCGCAGCGCAATACAGATACAAACCATGCCCGGCTTCGTCCTGTACTTTAGCTATCAGGATACACTTTCGCCGCAAGGTGGGTGCGCGGGTTATCCAGTTAGCCTCCGGCAGCATCCCCACAATTTCACTATGAGCGTGCTGGCCGATCTGTCTTATCAGCGTCTTGCGGTAGTCTGCGGGCATCCAGTCTTTGGGCTCTATCCTGATGTCTTTATCTATCTTTTCATTAAAAGATTGCTGAAGCGCTTCTGTGTCCATATTATTTGCAATTTCCACTTACAAGGTAAGATTTTTCAGTGAGAGCATTTGGCCAATACCTGTCAGGTGGAGAATGTAATTATGGAAGTGGTCTTAGCAGACACATCTCATTAGGGAAAAAATCGTTTGCAGTGCTGTTCTGCATTTTACCCATTCCAAACAGCAACTGATTTTATTACTGGTCGTAGTCCACCTCACATTCAGGAGTGCGGGGGTGCGACTGGCAGGTAAGGATATACCCCTGCTCCACTTCGTAGTCTTCAAGTCCGTAATTACAGTCCATCTCTACTTCACCTTTCAATAGTTTGGCCCGGCAGGTGGTGCATACTCCGCTTTTACAGGAATAGGGCAAATCGATGCCCATATCTAAGCCTGCATCCAGTATAGTGGGGCGGTCGTAGGGAACTTCCACATCGTAAGTCCTGCCATCCACAGTGATTGAGACGGCACTTTCCTGGCTGGTTGCTTTAGTTTCCGGTTTTTGTTCCTGATTCTTTTCCTCTGCTACCGGAGTGTTGAAGAGTTCGAAATGAATTTTTGACGCAGCAATTCCTTTTTCTTTCAGATAATCTCTTACTGTAAAAATCATTGCTTCAGGGCCACAGACGAAAAACTCATCTCCCTTGCTGAAATCGAACAAAGGATCGAGTAGTTGTAGTTTTTCATTATCAATTCTCCCGGTATTGAGGGGTGAGTCTGTCTGTTCTCTGCTTAGGATGTATGTCAGGGCAAACCTATCCATATACCGGTCTTTTAGGGCTTCCAGCTCGTCTTTGAAAATAATGCTAGAGACGCTTTTATTTCCGTAGAATAGTGCCACACGGCTGTCTTTCTCTGTTGCGAGCACCGTTTTGATAATTGAAATTATAGGGGTGATACCGCTCCCGGCTGCGAAGAAGACATAGTATTTAGACTGATCAACCGCCAGCTCCGTAAAGAAGCTGCCGGCGGGCTCCATAATTTCCAGCTCATCTCCTTCTCTTAATTTTTCCAGGGCAAAAGTGCTGAAAACCCCATTCGGGATACGCTTTACCGCTACCGCCAACCGGTTTTCAAGAGGGCTGCTACAAATGGAATAGGCTCTCCTACCCCCATCGATGTCGCTTTTTATGGTAATATTCTGCCCTTGTTTAAACTGAAATAAATCCTTTTTATCTTCCGGAATATCAAACTCGATCGATACACACTCTGATGTTTCTTTGTTGATTTTCCTGACCCTTATTCTGTGAAAATGCCTTGCCAATTTGTAATCTTTTTTTTCAAAATTAAGGAATCCTTGTCGTCGTTCTTTCTGTGCAGCAGAAAGGCATGTTTGTCAAACATAAAATCCTGAAGGATTACGAAAATGTAAAAAAGAGGGATTAAAATGAGGTCAACCGTTTGACGCTCAGGCTATTGATTTGGTTTTAGAAATAAATTTTCTTTTCAGATATTATAAAATATTCTTACTTTAGCACTGAATTAGTTTTTCCCCTATCCCCCGAAAACCGTTCGAAACTCAATTCCTATTATTTACTGTAGCCCGTTTGGTTCGTATTGTCCCGTGAACATTGACTTGTTGATTCAAAATATTATTTCTTACCACTAACTTTTTTTCTTGTGGTTTCAGAGGTAAGCAAGGCCGGTGATGTTTATCATCGGCCATTTTATTTTCTTTAAACCACGAGTGGGATACTCTTGAATATGTAAACAGCGTGGAAATATAAAACCCAATTAAGTACTATTGACGAAAAGATTTTTTCGTCTTCAGAAGTGTGCTCAAGAAGTGTATAGACTATTATGCCTTCTTCCAGCTTTCTCCCCTTTGAATTCTGTAGAGTGTCATCTCACTGACACCATATTTGTCGGCAATCTGTTTTTTAGTCATCTTGCGCTTGGGATTATTAAGCTGATTTTTCATTGCTCTTACCTGTGCGATGGTCAACTTGAGTCCGGTGGTCCTGTTTTGCTGCACCTCCTTATAAGCTTTGCGCAGTGGGCTCTTTTGCTGATGTGCAATGGCTTCTTCCTGCGTTACCCATTTCAGGTTTTTTGCACGGTTGTCACTTCTGTTGTGATTGATGTGCACCACAATTTTCTTTTTTGCAGGAGGTTTTGGTAAAAAGAGGCGAGCAACTTCGCGGTGGATATAGTAAGTGCTGCTAAGCCCACCGGCGTGAATGTTCAGTGTGTTGTATCCTGAAGTGATAGAGCCTTTCAGGATTCTACCGTCTTCATAGACATCTTTTTTGTAAGCTGCGATTCTGCCATTGGAGCTGATGGCATATTTGTTACGCATCTGTTGAAGCCCGTCGAAACGGAAAGGCTTCCATGTTTCGCCCGATAGTTTTTTTACCATAATTATTTGGAATGAGATATCAAATCTAAAAATTCCTTTTCATTTATTACCTGAATTGAATTTATTTTTCTTGCTTTTTCCAGTTTACTACCCGGCGACTCCCCTACTACCAGGTAATCCAGGTGGGCGCTGACCGATGACAGAAGGCGTCCGCCCTGTTCTTCAGCCAGTTTTTCGGCTTCATTTCTCTTCATACCCTCAAGGGTGCCCGTAAACAAAAATGTTTTTCCGGCCAACCTGCCTGTGTGCTCTTTTTTCTTTGTTCCTTTCATGTTCAACCCTTTCTGTGCCAGCTCTTTAAGCATCTTAAGGTTATGTGCGTCATGGAAAAAAGAGTAGATACTCTCACTTACCCTGGGGCCTATATCCTTAAGTTCCTGTAGTTGTTCCATACTCAGATTCTCCAGCTCTGAAAGATTGTTTACAGACGATGCCAGCTCTTTGGCAGAGGCTTCTCCGACATAACGAATTCCGAGTCCGAATATCAGGTGGTTTAGTTCCTGTTTTTTTGAGTTCTCAATAGCTGCCCTCAGATTGTCAATTGATTTTTTCCCAAACCCTTCCAGGCCGGCCACCCTGTCGAAGTCGATAGCATAGAGCGACGGAATATCTGAAATTATTTTTTCTTCGTAGAACCTTCTTACGTTCGACTCTCCCAGCGATTTTATATCCATTGCATCCTTACTGGCAAAATGGATGATGCGTTCGACTACCTGAGCCGGGCAGTTGATGTTCATACAACGCCATACTGCTTCCCCCTCCGGTTTGTAGAGCTTGTCGTGACACACGGGGCAATGTGTGGGGAAATGAATGTGGCGTTCGCTGCCGTCTCTTAACTCTGTCAGCGGTTTGACTATATAGGGAATCACATCTCCCGCGCGTTCGACAATAACAGTATCACCTATCCGTAAATCTTTTTCCCGGATTATTCCTTCATTAAAAAGAGAAACAGACGAGACCGTGACCCCCCCGATTGGCACAGGTTCCAGTTTGGCCACAGGAGTGACGGCTCCGGTCCGCCCCACCTGGAATTCTACGTCTATCAGCCTGGTAGTAGCCTGGCGTGCCTTAAACTTGAAAGCCATTGACCACCTCGGATGGTGGCTGGTGCTCCCCGCCATCTGTTGAAATTCTTTCTCGTCGACCTTTACCACCATGCCGTCTATTTCGTATGGGAGCTCGTCGCGCTTTCTCTCGAAGTCCAGGCAATAATTCACTACATCGTCGATGGTGCTATAAGTTCTCATATCGCCCCACGGCGTTTTGAACCCCAGCGTGTTAAGCACCTCTATAGTTCCCGAATGTGTATTGAGGTTAGGATTCTCTTTTCCTGAATATTCAACGAAGCTGACATGGTAAAGTACTGCTTCCAGTCGCCTTCTGCCCACTTCCGCGGGATCTTTCATTCTCAGTGACCCGGCTGCAGCGTTCCTTGGATTTGCCAGTGGGGCTAGTCCTTCTTTTATAAGACTGTCATTAAATATTCTGAAGTTTTCTTTTGTAAGCAATATTTCCCCGCGAATTTCTATGCGCCGGATACCAAATTTTGAAAAGGTAGCTGACAGAGGAATTGAACGTATCTGCCTGATGTTGGTGGTGATGTCGTCGCCCTCTGCCCCATCACCTCTTGTCGTTCCTCTTACGAGTATATCATTTTCGTATATCAGCGAGATACCCGCACCGTCATATTTGGGTTCCACACTAAAGTGCACGTGAGGTGATTTTACAAAGGAGCTTAACCTCTGCCGCCACTCTATGACATCCTGTGGATTGTAACTGTTCTCAAGGCTCAGCATAGGAGCGAGGTGCTTTACAGTCCTGAAATCATCATTGAGGTCTTTCCCTACTCGCTGTGTGGGAGAATCCGGGGTAATCCATTCAGGATGTGCATGCTCCATTTCTTCAAGCTTTTTGTACAGCTTATCGTACGCTTCATCGCTGAGAAGGGGATCGTTTTTGACGTAATAGCGATATTCGTGAAACCGGAGCAGCTCCCTGAGCCGCCTGATGTCCGGCGAATGATCAAGATAGGTCTTTGAATCCTCCAGCAACTGTCTGATTTCCTCTCTGGAATACATAAAAGCAATTTTATCCAAAGGTAAAGGATAGAAAATTTGATGCCGGAAACTTAACGGGTTGTACAGAATGGCCTACTCTTCCGAATTTCCGTCTTTCTGGTAGGCTTTAATAAACAGTGCACCCAGGTTTTTTTGGGGCGGGATGTAGTCTTCAAAAGTTTCTCTTATCTGTTTGGGGGCTTTTACGAACTGAGCACTCAGATCGTCCCACATCTTTCTCCAATCGATGTCTTTACCCTCACGAAGGGTATTGTCCAGCGCATCAATGATTGGTTTGTTCACATTCATGGCTCCGGTCTGTTTAGTACTGATAATATGAGCCTCAGGTGCGTAGTCAAGGATTGATTTCAAATTCTGATATCCGCCACAACTTCCCAGCATTATTATCTTATTGCTTTCTGAGAGTTGGTTGATAGTGGACTGGAGATGATAGCTATGTCCGCGGTGGATGATGATTGATGGAACCAGGCCCTGGTTGTCCATATAGGTACGCAACTGATTCTGCGCCTCCGCGTCTTTTCCCTCTTCGTTGTCGAGTGGCTTATTGGCGTATATCCATACCTGTTTGCCCTTTTTGGATTTAATCTCGATCCAAAGCTTTTTATCTGTAATCGTCCAGTCGGAAGCAGGAAAGCTGGTGAGGTAACTGTTATACGACATAATGCCGTCCTTGTCGCCGTAGAAGAATACCTGTTCTATGATTCTGCCGCTGTCATCTTCCAGATATTTATTGTCCACAGTATAGATGGGAGGGATACCAATTTCTTTACTCAGATCAATGTTGTTGGCGGGGTCAGCGCTTAGAATGATGGTTTTTAACAAGCCATAGATCTTCATACCGCGCTCGTTGTTTTGTTTTGTGCATCGGTCGAGATTCCACTCTACATTTGCCAGCATTGATTTTTGTAACACCGGATCTGTAATGCTGCCATAGCTATCAGCCACATCCACTGCATCTTCGAGAGAACCTGTTTTCTCCAGGTTGAGCACAAAGGCCTGCATGAGCTTCTCTGAATTCTGCGGAGCCATTGTTTTAAGAAATACATCCAGCCTGTTGTATCCCGCTGCCAGTTTGATAAACTTTTTGAATTTGTCGAAGTTTAACGATACCAGTAACGAGTCTCCGTGAGGGTGGGGACCCATCATCTGCAGCATTCGGTCGAAGCTGTACTTGTAACTCGAGGTGTAAATATCGTTTTCGCCCAATACCATCATGTAGTAAAGCTCCTGCGCGTTAAGTGGATTCAATGCCTGAAACCTCACAGGGTTAGGCATCTCGTGAAGATCGTTGATGGGGGTAATGAAGTGCTGGATTGCTTTACGCTGTAACATATCCACCAGGCCGTTGGCGCCAAACATGGCAATTGGAGTGTCCTTTCTGATAAGCCGGCCGTAATAATCAATTTCTGTTTTTACGAGCAGGCGGAAGTAGCCAATGCTGTCATAAGTGTTGTCGTCTGTACCGGCCACCTTACTGATTTCGTCAATAGTTCTCTTACCCGAAATCAGGTCATCAAGGAAAGGAAAGTAAAATAATGCGCGCGGTTGCCTGCTTAGTTTTACAACAGTTTGTATGCGGCTGTCCCTGCTTCTTGCAATGAGCTTCCCCTGTTTGGTCTGAGTGCTCTGGCTGTATGAATAGAGTTGGCTGGGGCTGTTATTAAACGCTACAATTACGAGAGAATCGGCGAAAGGCTCCTCAGTGTAAGGGCCTATGTTACTTAGTATTTCGCCCGGGTAAAGTGTGGCAAATTTCTTAAACAACACCAGTCTGCTTTCTTTGTAGCCCTCATTATCCCAAAACAGGTTAGCCACAATTTTGCCCACCTCATAAGGCGCCTGTTCAATATAAGGAAGCATACTCTTGCCCTCCATATTATCAAAGAATACCGACGTGAAACAATCAAGCAGCGAGGGTGCCATTGATGGTTGCAGTGTATGATTCTTCCAGGCACTGATAAAGTCTCTGATCATAAATTCCAGAAATCTCAGGTACCTTACTTTATCATTATTTGTGGTGAGGTTTGGATTATCCTCCACATTATTTCTGAGTACATTCACCCTTCGGAAGATTGCATCAGTAACCAGCAGGTTAATATCAGAATTGGGCCCTACTTTGATAAGTCCATCCTGGTGCCCGTCGGCCCTGTCGGCCCTGAGTTGCTCTTTTACAATCCGGTCGTGAAATACCTGACGAGCCAGAGGGATATTAGTAGTGTCTCCCGCAAAGAGAGATATTGAGAAAGAGAAAATCCCCAGAAAGAATAAAATTATTTTCATATTCAGGCAAACAGGTACAGTGAATAAGATTACATCTGACGTAGTTCCGTTGCAAAGTTACCCCCAGTTAATTCAAGATTACGGAAAAATGAGGAAAATAAATAGGCTGTAACATTGCATTAACCAATATTTAAGGGGAATTGGATACAACAGCTTAACGTTTACCTATGCGATTTAACAAACCCACAACCCACCACTCACAACCCAAAACCCGAAACCTGCAACCTGAAACCTGAAACCTGAAACCCGCAACCTCTCTTCATGCAAAACGGTGTCATTCAAATATTGAAACTCTTTCGGTGATAGGGGGATAAGCCGTGCAGCCGGATTGCCTCGCGGTGAGATGCTGTGCCGTAGCCTTTATTTTGCCTCCATGCATACACCGGATATTTTTTATGGAGCTGATCCATAAATTCGTCGCGGTGCGTTTTGGCGAGAATTCCTGCCGCTGCGATGGAGGCATAAAGCCCATCGCCATGTATAATACACTGATGTGGAATATTGGGATATTCTTTAAATCGGTTTCCATCCACGAGCAATAAACCAGGAGTTGCAGCCAGCCTATCGACTGCCAGATGCATGGCTTTGTAGGTGGCCTGTAAGATATTAATGCGGTCAATCTCTTCATTATCGACTGAAGCCACCGCCCACGCGATACTTTCTCTTTCGATAACCGGTCGCAGCATTGCGCGTTTTGCAGGAGAGAGTTTCTTGCTATCGTTTATATCAGGATGGCGGAAATCAGGAGGCAGGATCACTGCCGCAGCAAAAACAGGCCCCGCATAGCATCCCCGGCCGGCCTCATCGATTCCGGCCTCTGTAAGAGCACTTTGAAGAAAAGGTAGCAGCAATCTGTTTATTTTTGTCAAAATTAGGCTGAAGATATTATTTGGTATTAGTGTAATAACTTGTAATCAACAGTTTGTACTAACGCAGATACTCTAAACCCCAACCGGATGGATAATTTAACTATGGACAGGTCGCGGCGGCAGATTGCTGTCTGGCTTTATATTGGTGTATTTATGATAGTAGTGCAGATACTGCTTGGCGGGATAACGAGGCTGACCGAGAGCGGCCTCAGCATTACAGAGTGGAAGCCGATAACCGGCTCGCTCCCCCCTTTGAATCAGGCAGACTGGCAGGCGGAATTTGATAAGTATAAGAATACGGCACAGTTCAGGTATATACATGCAGACTTTACACTGGGAGATTTCAAGAAGATTTTTTTCTGGGAGTGGTTTCACCGCAACTGGGGCCGCTTTATGGGGCTGGTATTCGCTGTAGGATTTTTCTACTTTCTGTTCGCGAAGAAGTTTAAGAAAGAGATGGTAATGCCCCTCGTACTATTGTTCCTGCTCGGAGCGGTTCAGGGTGCTATCGGGTGGGTAATGGTAAAAAGCGGTTTGGTTCCCGAAAAATATTTCGTGGGTCACGTAGAGCTTGCCACGCATTTTATGGCGGCATTGATATTGCTTGTTTATACATTCTGGTTTGCCCTGAGCCTGAGTGTGCCACGGAAAGAAATAATTGTGAACAAGTGGCTGAAAAATGAAACGATACTGATATGTGTGCTGCTTTTCTTCCAGTTGATTTATGGTGCTTTTATGGCCGGAATGCATGCGGCTATGTCGGCACCCACATGGCCGACAATTAACGGAGAGTGGATTCCGAAGTATATGTACACACTTGATCCGCCGATTAGCAACTGGTTCAATAATAAAATAGCGGTTCAGTTCGTTCACCGTTCGTTGGCATACCTGATTTTTATTGCTACAATCTTCTGGTGGGTTACAGCCCTGAAAGCAAAGGAAGGAAGGTTGTTCAGGAAATACAGGAATTTACCGATGTTGTTAGTAACCGCTCAGGTGATACTTGGGATTTTTACAGTTGTGTTATCGCCGAAAGGGGATAATCTGTTGTATTTTGGAGTGACGCATCAGACAGTAGCAATAATGCTCTTGTTGTCTTTTGTTTTTGAAATGTATCTGGTTCGTAAGAAATCCGGCAAGTATGTGGGTTTCGGAAGCTAAGCGCCCCTTTTATGAAGAAAGCTGCAAAATATTTTTATTATTCCTTTCCTATTCAGCTGCTCGTGCTGCATTTAAGGAAGTCGCAGTCTCTTTTGTTGTTCTGGGCAATTCCGTTTTTAACAGTTACCGGTCACTTTATGAAGTTGTTTGGTGCAGACGGGCTTTTTCTGGCGCCGGAGTATCTTGGTTCAGTTAACCCACTCGGTTCGGCTATAGTAGGGGTTGCAGCCGGTATTTTTATTATGAGCTGGAACATTGCCACCTTCATTCTGCACAGCAGCCGGTTCAGATTTCTTGCAGCCACCACCAACCCATTTCTGAAATACTGTTTGAACAATGCCATTATCCCGTCCATTTTTCTGATAGTTTATTTTTTTGAAGCGTATCATTATGCCATAAAGTATGAGCTTATACCGTTTGAGCGCTTTTTGCTTATTTCATTATCTTTTCTGGGCGGACTCATCTTTCTCCATGTAATTTCGTTTGCTTATTTCTTTACTGCCGACCGCCGTATAGTACGCCGGATACAACCCGGGATTTTTAAGCTTTCAGGGGATCAGGCACGACAGACCACACAGGACGCAGAGGCCTCTGTTTTTGAGCTGCCGGTATTATATTATGCCTCAGGATTCTTTAAGTTTCACAAGGCAAGGGATGTATCGCATTATAGCCTCACCTTTCTCGATTCTATTTTTAAGCGGCATCACTTTTCTGCCATCATCACCATTCTTCTTGCATTTATCCTGCTGATTTCTATAGGATTTTTTCTTGACAAAAGGGCTTTTCAGCTACCCGCAGGGGCAAGCATCTTTATATTTTTTGCGCTGATGGTCGCTGTGATAGCCGCACTGGGATATTTCCTGCGGAGCTGGAGTTTTTTGTTTGTTGTCTTGTTTTACTTCCTGCTAAATACGCTTTACGTAAACAATATCATTGACCCACGTAACAGGGCGTACGGGCTGGACTATCGTTCAGGTGACCGGCCGGCATACACACTTGAAACATTGCAGTCGCTTAATACACCGGAAAAGATAGCGGCAGATAAGGAAAATATGATTGGGATCCTTAACCGGTGGAAAGCGCGGCAGCAGACTGATAAGCCATTGCTTGTGATGTTAAATTTTAGTGGCGGAGGCCTGAGGGGCGCAAGTTTTTCTATGAACGCATTGCAGCACCTGGATAGTGCTACAGATGGCCGGTTTCTGAGGCGTGCATTTATGATGTCTGGTGCTTCAGGAGGGATGCTTGCGGCCGCTTACTTCAGAGAGCTTTACAGGCAGAAGCAGGAAGGCTTTCAGATAAACCTGCAGGATAAGAAATATCTGAAGAATGTGTCGGAAGACCTTCTGAACCCCGTTTTTTCTTCCCTGGTAGCAAGAGACTTCATTGCGCCGACACAACGGTTTACGTACAATGGTTTTAGTTATATTAAAGACCGCGGGTATGCTTTTGAAGAAAAATTTAACCGGAATACCGGTGGAGTGCTGGATCATCCGGTTGGGTTTTACAGCAAAGCTGAGTCGTCAGCAGAGATTCCACTGATCATCTTCAATTCTGTAGTGACGCGCGATCTGAAGAAGATGATCATATCTACACAGCCGGTGAGTTTTCTGATGCAGGAAGCCTATATCGATAGCGCCAGTAAGTTTTCAGGCCCTGATGCAATTGATTTTGGCGCATTATTCAGAGGACGGTCGCCCATGGATGTGCGGGTGCTCACAGCGCTAAGGATGAACGCCACCTACCCTTACGTGCTACCCGCTGTGTGGTTGCCCACTCATCCTATCATAGATGTGATGGATGCCGGATTGAGAGATAATAACGGTGAGGAAACCACACTTCGTTTTCTCTATGCGTTCAAAGACTGGATTAATGAAAACACGAGTGGCGTGGTGATTGTGCAGTTCCGCTCGACCATGAAGGGTAGTTGGGACACGCCCTACAAGGGAAGCACGATGGCTGATGCGGTTACCCGGCCTGTTTCTATGCTGCAAAGCAACTGGTTCAAGGTACAGGATTATAATCAAAATGATGAGATCACGTATTCACAGGGTTTTCTGAAGGACCCGATCAGGCGGCTTGCCTTCATGTATGTCCCCGAGAAACAGCAGATTGGAGCACCACTCAATTTTCATTTGACGGCAAGAGAAAAAGAAGAGGTGGCCAGTTCATTATACAGGGAGAATAATGAAGAAGTAATGAAGGATTTGATACAGATTCTCAAATCTGACCGCTAAGCGCAGTGCCCGGAGCCGGACAGGGGGTTATAAAGGCTGAATCAGTTTGAAAGCATTGGGGAGCACTTCTATTATAAATTCTTTTTCGGTAGGATACGGGTCTCCGTCAATATGAACGGGAGCCATCTGGTGGTTTATAATTTTTATTTTAGACACATTGAAGTAGGCGATGTTGCCGGCATTCTTTTGAATCTGCCCTTCCGGCGTCTTTTGCCCGAACAGCAGATGGTTTACAAACGACACGAGGATATTTAGTTTGGAGGTTTTCTTTAGAACCACCACATCGAGTTTTCCATCATTCAATAAGGCCTTGGGAGCGATCTTCATATTGTTACCAAACTGGTTGGCGTTAGAAGTGCAAAGGATAAACGCTTTCAGATGAAGGTGCTCGTCGCCCCATTCTACCGTGAAGTCATAGGGTTTGGTCCGAAAGAAATGTTTTATCGCTAGTTTGGTGTATGTCTTTAGCCCCCGTTTTCTTTCCTTGGCAAACTCGGCAGCAATAAATGCATCGAAACCAAGCCCGGTTATCTGGCATCCCAGTTTGCCGTTTACATAAAAGGCATCTACAAATGCAGCCTGACCATAAAAGATGGTGTTCAGCGCTTTGGGAATGGAGTAGGGAATGAGTGCGGTACGCGCCAGCCCGTTACCACTTCCCAGTGGGATGATGCCTACATTTACGTGTGTGGCTAACAGAAAGGAAACAATGGAGCGGATGGAGCCATCCCCACCACAAATGATTACGTCGGTAACCTGTTCATTTTTTATTTTATCAGGCAGAAAATCGTAGTTTCCTTCTTTATTTGTTTCCAGTATTTCAAAGGCGGCATTCTCTTTTCTGCATCGGGCTGCAATGTTTTCCAGGAGCCTGGCCTTGCTGCGTCCTCCGGAGATGGGGTTCACAAAGAAAAGCAGCTTTCGTCTCATCAGTTAATTTTCAGGAAATATACAGAGAAAATCATTTTAAGAATTCAGTGCATCCCAGAGGATGTCTTTAAGTTTGGTTAACCCCTTACCGGTGACAGAGGAAATAAACACATGGGGGATATCCGGAGGTAATTCGTTGCGGATTGCAGTCTTAAGTTCATCGTCCAGCATATCAGACTTGCTGATTGCGATGATAAATTTTTTATCCATCATTTCCGGGTTGTAGGCCTCCAGTTCATTTTTCAGCACTTCAAACTCTCTGGCATGGTCGGCACTGTCTGCCGGAATCAGGAACAACAAGACGGCGTTGCGTTCGATATGCCTGAGAAAGCGATGCCCCATACCCTTTCCTTCGGCGGCGCCTTCAATTATTCCCGGAAGGTCAGCTATGCAAAAGCTCTTATCATCTCTGTATTTTACTATTCCCAACTGGGGGTTAATCGTAGTAAAGGCGTAGTCGGCAATTTTGGGTTTTGCCGCAGTGACCACAGAGAGTAACGTAGATTTTCCTGCGTTGGGGAAACCTACCAGCCCTACATCTGCGAGTACTTTCAGCTCAAAATTTACAATTGTCTCCTCTCCTGATTCTCCCGGCTGGGCGTGTGTGGGCGCCTGATTGGTGGGGGTGGCGAAATTTGAATTTCCAAGTCCGCCCCTGCCTCCCCGGAGCAATACCTTTTCTTCTCCTTCGTGGAGGATTTCCACCGTTTCCTCAGTATCTTCTCTTGTAGCAATGGTACCCAGAGGTACTTCTATGATGATGTCTTTACCATCTTTGCCGGTTTTGTTATTGTCTCCCCCCGGCCCTCCATTTTCCGCAAGGATATTCTTATAATATCTCAAAGAGAGCAGCGTCCATAAGTTTTTGTTTCCACGGAGGATGATGCTGGCCCCCTTTCCGCCATTTCCTCCATCGGGCCCACCAAGCGCAGTAAATTTATTGCGCATGAAGTGTCTGCTGCCACTACCTCCATTTCCGCTACGGCAGAACACTTTAATATAATCTATAAAATTACTGTTATCCATGTCCGGCAAATATCCAGACTTTTTGAGGAATAGATAATCAGGGCAGGATTCTATTTTTTGATGACCTGTCCGGTACCTGTTATCTGCGTATATAATTCCGGATTTCCTTTGTAATACACTATCCCACTGCCGTCAATCGTAACATTCAGGTTATCTCTTACACTTACTTCTATCTGTCCTCCCCCGTTTATCTCTAACTGGGCCTTTTCAGTAAACAGGCCAAAAGCTGAGATTTTCCCCGTGCCGGAGAGGATTCCCTTAATAAGCCTGGCTGAGCCATCCATCACTTCCACCGAGCCTTTATCGAAGGATGATGCGGTAAGGTTATCCATATTGGGGAAAGCATTTTTTATAATGATTTTACCATCGTCCACAGCTGTAACCGCCTTTAGTGAAGGCATTGTAATCTGTACTTCCACCACATCGTCCTGCACATTTACCTTAGAATCAAAACGGATGATCAGCGTGCCATTTTCCACCTTTGTGTTGAGGTGAGGCAGCATGTTTTCATATCCCTTTATTTCTACCCTGAACTGGGTGCCAAACCCGACAGTTGCCTCTATATGGTCATAGGCAGAAACATTATAGAAGTTGGATACCTCCCTGGTTTGGGTGATGATAGCGCCTGTACCTTTTATTGATTCTTTCTTGCAGGAAGAGAGAATGAAGACGCCTGAGAATATAAACAGAATGGATAAACGAGAAGTTGACTTTATCATAAAAAATGAGCGTTGGAAGACGATAGCACAAAACTAAGTATCTCCCAACGCTCAAAGCAAGTATGCCGGAATTTGTAACAAATCTTTTATTGTAGTTTGTTACGCCCGGGCTTTTATTGTTTCACAAATGACTGCCGGTAAATCATATCTCCTTTTTCCACGATTGCGGCTGAGTATATACCCTTGGGAAGCTGAATGGGAATAGCGAAATTACCGGACCCGGAAATGGTTTTTTCCATCACCCGCCTGCCGGCCATGTCTGTCACAACGAGTTGCACACCATTCATTTCATAGGTAGTATTAATGTTGAATACTTCGGCAACAGGGTTAGGATACAGTTTAAACGTTACCCCTGTTTGCAGTATGATATTCTTCACTTTGCTGTATAGGAACCTTCCATTGTTTTTCAGCCCTTTGACCCTGTAATAGTTTCTTCCTTCGTAGGGGGTCACGTCTTCAAACTTGAAACTCTTAAGCGTACCCGAGGCAGTGCTGACATACCCGATGGAGTCGAAACTCTTTCCATCCTTACTTCTTTCGATGTAGAAACCACTATATGTTTCATCGCCGGTGTATGTCCATTCCAGTACAGAGTGGTATGAAGACTTTCTTACTATGAGAGAGAGGTTTTCATCAGGCAGCGTACCGAAATGATTTCTCTGAAAAGTAAGCATCCATTCATACGCATTCAGCCCGTCTTCTTTATAATTCAGGTCATAGGTCTTTGACCAGGCGTCGTGAGAATTGCTGCTGAAGATTGATTTCTTTGCCAGTGGGTTAGGGGCATCAGGCAGCGAGTTGATTCCGTTGACATATCCGTTGGTATTATTCACCGATACGGTGCCGTCGCCGCTATTGTGTGTGGCCCATACAGCAATATTCGCCTGCGCGATGTTTTCGCATTTAACAGTTGTCGGGCTCGAGGCGCCACAAATAGGAAGGATCGCGGCAATCCGGTCTGCATAGGTTTTGTTTGCCCCTACATAATCCCATACTACACCACCACCCATACTTAAGCCGGTAAGATAAATTCTGTCGGTATCCACACGGTAGTTCTGGATCGCATAGTCAATAATACTGTTGATTTCAGCCGGTGCAGGCCATTTCTTGAACTGGGGAATGATAGCCAGGAAGCTGTAGGTATTACCGTTTACCTGAAAAGTAGCCGGAAAGGTTCTGTTATTCATCTGTTTAGGTGTACCATTTGCCAGCACTTTTGACAATTGGCCAGATGTACCATCTCCCAGTTCGCCCAATCCGTGGATGAAAATGATCAGCGGATACTTTGTTTGGCTGCTTAGGTAGTTAACCGGCAGGTATTCATAGAAGCCACCGGTATTTGCATTAATGGAAACAGATGGTTTGGCCGTAAAGGTTTGAGAGTAAGCAGGTGTTTTTGCAATTAAAAAAAGGCACAGCCCAAAGAGAGCTGCGAAGCAACTTGATTTTTTCATAGACATTGGTTTTTCTAAGTAATAAAAGTCTTGCCTATAATAGGCAAAAACCGTTCCGGTTTCTAAAATAAATTAACGAAAGTTATCCACATTTGTTTTGCTGTTTTTTGATAAAACCCGCGCCAACACTGTGTTTTTGGTAGATTCCGAAAGAAAGCGTGTTTGAAAAAGTAGAACCCGCATTATTATCAGCAAAAATCCTGAGATAAAAATTGCGAAAAAGTTCGGCAAACCATTTAGGGTAATGATTTACAGCATTTTTCAGTTACGTATTCAGTAATATTTTTTTTCTCTATCTGATTTTTCTCCTTCTTTATTACTTAATTTAGTCGCCGATTAAGAAATAAACCCAGATTCGGTTAAAAGAATTCGTCTAACCTAATCTCCCGGTTACTTAAAACTCCTGTTGTTGTCCCCGGATTTTTGCCAAAAGACTGGTTTTATGGGAGTTTTCTATAACAGGGTGCACCGTTGCGTATTCTTTAGTGCTGGCCAGACCTATTAAAAATCTTCTAAATACTATGCAGGAAACAGAGTCCCTCTCATCATTATGGCCACTCTTAGTTTATGCAGGAGGTGTGGTTTTGTTAGTAACCATCATGTTGACGGCCTCCCATTTTTTGGGTGAGAGGCATAAAGAAACCGTAACAGACAGGCCCTATGAGTCGGGTATCAAGGTCACCGGGGATGCCCGGTTCCGTTTTCCGGTTCATTTTTACATTCTGGCAATGCTTTTCGTAATATTTGACCTCGAAGTAGTGTTTGTGGTTGCCTGGGCTATTCACGCCAAGGCACTGGGGTGGGCCGGATATATAGCCATTTCCATATTTATAGGGCTGTTGGTGGCTGTATTAATATATGAATGGAGGATGGGGGCGCTCGATTTTGGCCCGTCAGGTAAAAAGATATTAAAGAGTTATCATGAAAAGTTCAGGAGCAATCCTGAAGTGGTAGCTGATTCAAAAGTTGAAAATTAAATTCTGAAGAAATGAAATGGTGGACTACCCGTGCGGATGATCAACAAAAGATAGATGGCACTTTCTCGATGGAGGAAGCCGTAAAGCAATCTGTAGTGCTTACGACTATGGATTCTATGGTAAGCTGGGGAAGAAAAAACTCTATCTGGCCTTTTAACTTCGGGCTTTCCTGTTGTTATGTTGAGATGGCCACCAGTATTACCAGTAAATACGACGTTTCGCGGTTTGGTGCCGAAGTAATTCGCGGTACACCAAGAGAGGCCGATATGATGATTGTGGCCGGTACGGTATTTATTAAGATGGCGCCTATTATTCGCAATTTATACGAGCAGATGATGGCGCCCAGGTGGATTATTGCTATGGGAGCCTGTGCCTCGTCCGGTGGAATGTACGATATCTATAGTGTGGTACAGGGAGTTGATAAGTTTATGCCGGTAGATGTGTATGTACCGGGATGCCCGCCGCGTCCGGACGCCTTCCTGGAAGGAATCGTGATGCTGCGCGATAAGGTGGGGCAGGAAAAACGCCCGCTGAGCTGGACAATCGGGCCCCAGGGAATTATCAAGCCTCAAATGCCGGCAATGCGTGAGCTCAAACGGCCCGAAAGGCAAAAGATGACAGAAATCCGGCCTCCGGACGAAGTCTGATTATTTTTAGTCAAACATTAGTTGAATAGAACGTATATATGGAAGACCTCGTAGATATAGAACAGGAGATCAGAGCCAAATTTCCGGAAGCTGTAGTATATGTACAGCAGACCAGGGATGTTTTTCCAACTTACTGGATAAGTAAGGATTACATCATTCCGGTATTGGGATTTTTGAAAACAGCTCCCGGCCTTCAGTTCAAGTTTCTGTATGATCTGAGCGCCATCGACGAACAGGCGCGCCAAAACAGGGGCGCACAGCCTGAAAGCAGGTTTACTGTTTTCTATCATCTGCTGTCTTTCTCAAGAAATCAGTTCCTAAGACTTAAAGTGGCTTGTCCTGAAGAAAAGCCTTCAGTACCCACTGCATCTACAGTGTGGGCTAATGCCAATTGGTACGAGAGGGAGGTGTATGATATGTTTGGTATCCACTTCGAAGGCCATCCGTGCCTTCGTAGAATTCTGATGCCACAATACTGGCAGGGCCATCCGCTGCAAAAAGCACATCCTGCCAGGGCTACGGAGATGGGGCAGTTTAAGATGCCTGAGGAGCGAATGCTTGCAGAGCAGGATTTATTACAGTTTAAACCTGAGGAGTGGGGATTGTCTTCCGAAGGAAAAGATAATGAAGATTTTATGTTCCTCAACCTGGGGCCTCAGCACCCCGGCACTCACGGAATTCTGCGCCTGATTTTGCAGATGGACGGAGAGTCTATTGTGAATATCGTACCGGATATCGGATTTCACCACCGCGGCGCCGAAAAGATGGGAGAACGCCAGTCGTGGCATACTTATATACCCTACACCGACCGGGTGGAATATCTCAGCGGTGTGATGAACAACTTCCCCTATGTAATGGCTGTGGAGCAGATGGGAGGAATTGATGTGCCCGACAGGGCTAAAGTAATCCGGATCATGCTGAGCGAGCTGTTCCGTATTTCAAGTCATCTGGTTTGGTACGGCACTTTTGCCCAGGACCTGGGAATGATGACGCCTGTATTCCTGATGTTTTATGACAGAGAGCGGCTCTTTACTGTTATTGAGGCCATCTGTGGAGACCGTATGCACCCTAACTGGTTCCGTATCGGCGGGGTAGCCCAGGACCTTCCTAATGGATGGCAAGGCCTTGTGAAGGAGTTTCTGGATTATATGCCCGGAAGGCTGAAGGAGTACGACAAGATGATCATGAAAAACCGGATTTTCAAAGCCCGTACCAAAGGGATCGGCGTATATAATACAGAGGAAGCGATAGAATGGGGAGTTACAGGCCCGGGATTACGTGCTACAGGATTCGACTGGGATTTCAGGAAGAAACAGCCTTATTCAGGGTTCGATCAGTTTGAATTTGATGTACCGGTGGCGGTGAACGGTGATTGCTACGACCGCGCAGTGTTAAGATCCGAAGAGATTCGCCAGAGTCTTCGCATCATTCAGCAGTGTTTGGATAACATGCCCGAAGGGCCGTATAAATCGCACCACCCGCTGACTACACCACCGGATAAGAAATATACGATGTACGATATTGAAACCCTGATCAATCACTTTGTGAATGTATCATGGGGACCGGTATTACCACCCAATGAGTCTTATTGCGGAGTAGAGTCCAGCAAGGGACACAACGGGTATTATCTGGTGAGTGATGGCAGTACGATGTCGTACCGTACCAGAATCCGGACTCCGAGCTTTCCTCATATCCAGTTTGTTCCTTACTACAGTAAGGGATATACCATTGCCGACCTGATGGCAATACTGGGTAGTGTGGATTTTGTGTTATCAGACCTTGACCGATAAAAAATGAATTTTGGAATGGCAACAGAACAAGTAATATCAGACGAAGCAAGAAAAGAGATAGAAGCGCTGTTTCATCACCTGCCCAGGAAGCAGGCGGCATGTATCGATGCGCTGAAGATTGTACAGAAACATAATCGCTGGGTATCAGACCAGGCATTGGTGGAACTGGGTCCTATTCTGGAAATGACGCCGCACGAAATAGACAGTATTGCTACATTTTACAATATCATCTTTAGAAAACCTGTAGGGAGGCATGTGATTTTCCTTTGTAACAGCGTGAGCTGCTGGATTATGGGTTATGAAGCCATTCGCAATGCGCTGAAAGAGAAGTTGCAGATAGATTTTGGGATGACCACCAAAGACGATCGTTTCACTTTTCTGCCTATACCGTGCCTGGGAAATTGTGACCATGCGCCATCCATGATTGTGGACGAAGACTTATACGAAGACCTCACTCCGGAAATTCTGGATGAAATATTGGCTAAATATGAATAAATAGAAATGGAAAGACCATTAACAGAACATATTAAGAAAGACGGTACAGCGCTCACCCTGAAGGAGTATGAAGCAGTAGGCGGTTATCAGGGACTGAGGGCAGCGCTTAAGATGACACCTGCTGAAGTGATGGGTGTGGTGAAGGATTCAAAACTGCGGGGAAGAGGAGGAGCGGGTTTTCCTACCGGCCTGAAATGGAGTTTTGTGCCGATGGGAGATGATGTCCCCCAGCCAAAGTATCTGGTAGCCAATGGCGATGAGATGGAACCCGGAACTTTCAAGGATCGGCTGTTGATAGAAAGAAATCCGCATCAGTTGATTGAAGGGATGATCATCAGCGCCTATGCTATCGGTGCCAGTATGAGTTATATCTTCCTCAGATGGGCTTATCACGAAGCGGCCAATAGGGTATTATTAGCACTTGATGAGGCTTACAAGGCCGGATATCTCGGAAAGAATATATTAGGAAGTGGCTTTGCGCTTGAAATGGATCTGCACACCAGTGTGGGCAGGTATATATGTGGTGAGGAAACGGCATTGCTCAATGCGCTCGAAGGGAAACGGGCTAACCCGAGAAACAAACCTCCGTTTCCACAAGTGAGTGGATTGTTTGGTAAGCCTACAATTGTGAATAACGTAGAGACCTATTGCAATGTGCCACATATTCTGGCCAAAGGTGCGCAGTGGTATATCTCCATCAGCAAATCAGAAGGAGGAGGGGGCACCAAACTTTACGGTGCGAGCGGCCGGGTGAAGAATCCTGCTATATGGGAACTTCCACTGGGAACCACCCTTGGCGAAATCATAGAAGAACATGCAGGAGGGATGCTCGATGGGTATAAGCTCAGAGGCTTATTGCCCGGGGGGGCTTCTACCGACTTCCTCACACCGGATCACATGAACATCAAGATGGATTTTGAAGAAGTGGGCAAAGCCGGTAGTCGTATGGGAACAGGAACCATCATCGTGCTCGATGATAAGACATGCCCTATTGGAATGTGTCTTAACCTGGAGCAGTTTTTTGCACAGGAATCATGCGGATGGTGTACGCCTTGCCGCGAAGGGCTGCCGTGGACTGCGAAGATTTTGCTGGCATTGGAAGAAGGGAGAGGGAAACCGGAAGATATCGATCATCTTACATTCCAGACTCATTATAATGCTCCGGGAAATACTTTTTGTGCATTGGCACCGGGCGCGATGGAGCCGCTGCAAAGCGCATTGAAGTATTTCAGAGAAGACTTTGATGAACATATTCACAACCACAGTTGTAAATATCACCGGCATTAAAGAGAACAAATAAAAAGATTATGGCTAAAGTTATAATTGATAATGTCGAATACGAAGTGCCTGACGGGAAAAACATGCTGGAAGTGTGTCTCTCGCTGGGCATGGACCTGACCTATTTTTGCTGGCATCCGGCTATGCATTCTGTAGGCGCCTGCCGTCAGTGTGCAGTGATACAATATCGCGATGAGAATGATACAAGAGGCAAGATTGTGATGTCGTGTATGGTAGATGCGGTGAACGGTACACGTATTTCGTTGCAGGACCAGAAAGGAAAAGATTTCAGAGCGGGCAATATCGAGTCGCTGATGCTCAATCACCCTCACGATTGTCCGGTGTGTGACGAAGGAGGAGAGTGTCATTTGCAGGATATGACGGTGATGAGTGGCCATAATTACAGACGTTACAGATTTAACAAACGGACACATGTAAACCAGGATCTGGGGCCATTTGTCTATCATGAAATGAATCGTTGCATACAGTGCTATCGCTGTGTGAGATTCTATAATGATTATGCGGGAGGAAAGGATTTTGGGGTATTTGCCTCGAGCGGCAGGGTATATTTCGGAAGAAGCGAAAGTGGCACTCTGGAGAATGAGTTCAGTGGCAACCTGGTGGAGATTTGTCCGACAGGGGTGTTTACCGACAAGACACTCAGGAAACATTACACCCGCAAGTGGGACCTCACAAGTGCGCCATCGATCTGCCACCAATGTTCGGTAGGGTGTAATACATTGGCATCCGAAAGATATGGCGGGCTACGCAGAATTCTTTCACGATACAATGGAGATGTGAATGGATACTTCCTGTGCGATCGCGGGCGCTTTGGATATGAATATGTAAATGATGATAAGCGCCTGACGAAGGTGGCCCAGAAAGCCACTTCCGATACAGATGCCTTTACCACAGTGAAGAATCTGGTAGGTGGCAAACCACGCATGATAGGGATTGGCTCTCCACGCGCTTCCCTTGAATCTAATTTTATGCTGAAGCAACTGGTGGGAGAAGAAAACTTCTATCAGGGTATTCCCCAACACGAAGCCCAACTGGCAGAGACAGCTTTCAATCTGCTTCGCACGGTGGGTGTGAAGACACCTTCGCTGAGCGAAATAGAAACCTATGATGCAGTGCTGGTGTTGGGAGAGGATGTGACCAATACAGCACCCATGATTGCCCTGGCTTTGCGCCAGGCAGCAAAGAATCAGCCACGCGAAGAAGCCTATAAGCTGAAAATACAAAAGTGGAATGATGCGGCTATCCGTGAAGTAGTGCAAGACAGGACAGGGCCGTTTTATACAGCTACTCCGTGCAGTACAAAGCTCGATGAGATTGCAACCCGCACATTTACCGGGGATACAAATCATCTGCTCGCAGTGTCTGATAAAATCATTGCGGCAATTGCGGGAAGCCAGGGCGGAAACGATAACACAGATGCGTATGCGAACGATGTAGCCAAAGCACTTCTGTCGTGCAAAAAGCCGCTGATTGTTTCAGGAACAGGGATGATGAGCAAAGAGATTCTGCTGGCTGCGGCCGGGATCGCACGTGCGCTCAAAGTGAGTGGAAAAGAAGCAGGGCTCACTTTTGCAGTGCCTGAGGTGAATTCTATGGGGCTTGCACTGAT
>JACFNA010000172.1 GCA_019455085.1 Chitinophagaceae bacterium | reverse complement strand
GAGAAACTACCTGTAGTGTTCGTAGCCACAAAGGATGAGCACTACCTGAAAATCGTCAGCAATATCCAGGAGGTAAAAGCCCGTAAAGGAAAAGTGATAGCCATTGCAAGCGAAGGAGACACTACCATCCGGTCAATGGCCGATGATGTCTTTTATGTACCTGAAGCAAATGAGATTATTGCACCTTTAATTTCAGTAGTACCACTCCAACTCCTTGCGTATTATATGGGAGTAGCGCGCGGATGTGATGTGGACAAACCACGTAATCTTGCGAAGTCAGTAACTGTAGAATAAACAACATATATTACTACACACGATAAACAAACGTAATGAATAATATAGTCAAGCACCCTATTCAGGAACTGGGATACAACTTTATCGAAGACCCTTACATTCCAAAAGGCAAGAATGAATATTATCTGAGAAATCAGCAAAACAAATCAAACCAGTACAGGCCACTCAAAGTCTCCGAGATAGAGATCCTGATCAGGAATGGAAACACTTCTGATGACTGGGGTAACATCTATGTCTCAAAAGAATTTGACCCGGCACTCGTAAAAAACTCTAAGTTTCTGGGGCTGATACGAATCGGAAAACTGGAACCCTATTACCTGGAGTATCACAACCTGAGGATGGCAGTCGGGATATACAACAGCACCGTCATAAGTTGTGACCTGGGCGACAACATCTGCATCGACAACACTAACTATCTGAGCCACTACATAATAGGCAATGAAGTACTGATTGCAAACATCAATGAATTTGCCACCACCAATTACTCAAAATTCGGAAATGGTATACTTAAGGATGGAGAGCCCGAAAAAGTAAGAATACAAATAGAATTAAGAAACGAAAACGGAGGCAGGAGTGTAATCCCCTTTAATGATATGCTTCCCGGTGACGCAGCCTTATGGAGCGATTATCCTGAAGACAAGACACTGCAACAGCGACTCACAGCACTCACCTCGGCGTCCTTCCCTGCCCGGCGAGGCTATTACGGCACTGTAGGCGATCGGTGTGTGATCAAGGACTGTAACATCATCAAGGATGTAAAAATTGGAAGCGATGCCTACATCAAAGGTGCAAACAAACTCAAAAATCTTACTATCAATAGTGACGAAACCAGCCCATCCCAAATCGGTGAAGGATGTGAGCTTGTAAATGGCATCGTAGGCGTAGGCTGCAGAATATTTTATGGTGTAAAAGCAGTGCGGTTTATTCTGGCAGACCACTCCCAACTCAAATACGGCGCTCGATTGATAAACTCCTATCTGGGGAGCAATTCTACCATCTCATGTTGTGAAGTGCTGAACTCGCTCATCTATCCCGGACACGAACAGCATCATAACAACTCTTTCCTTACAGCTGCGCTGGTAAAAGGTCAAAGCAATATAGCGGCAGGTGCCACGATAGGAAGTAATCATAACAGTCGCGGAGCAGATGGTGAAATCATTGCCGGAAGAGGCTTTTGGCCGGGTCTGTGTGTGAATATGAAGCATAACTCGCGGTTTGCATCTTTCACTATTCTCGTCAAAGGCGACTATCCCCACGAAATGGATATCTCTATTCCATTTAGTCTGGTTTCTAACAACATCCCTAAGAACAGGCTTGTAATAATACCGGGATACTGGTTCAGGTACAACATGTATGCACTTGCGCGCAATGCGTGGAAATATCATCAGCGTGATCACAGAATTAATCCTGTTCAGAAAATAGAATATGATTATCTGGCGCCGGATACTATCAATGAACTCTTCGCGGCTATTGCGCTCTTAAAAAAGATAAAGCCCGATGAAGACGGAAATGGCACATTGCCGGGCCTTGAAAACAGCAAACGGCCTACAGAAATAAAAGATGTTCAGCTTTCCATAGCGCTCTTTCATGAGTTGATTGTATATTATGGCATTACCAATCTAATGCAATTCATAGCTATTAAAAAGACAAAGAGCCTGGAAGAACTCAAAAGACAGATTAAACGGGAAAGCCGGAGAGAAGAATGGGTAAACCTTGGCGGACAGTTAATGCCGACTCAAACTGAGAAAGCACTTCGGAAATCCATCACTTCCGGAAAAATTCGCTCCTGGAAAGAGGTTCATGACTTCTACAGGAAAAGCGGCAACAGATATGATATTGAAAAGGCGGGCCACGCCTTTGCTTCCCTGCTTGAGATTGAGAGCCTGACCACACGGCAATTGGACAAGAAAAAAATAAAAGAATTATTTGCCAGGACACTTGCCACCAGAGAATGGATGGCAAAGGGTGTATATGAATCCAGAGCAAAGGACTACACAAATCCCTTCAGAAAAATGGTGTACCATTCAGAGGAACAGATGGATGCGGTAATAGGAAAACTGGAAGACAATCCTTTTATCCAGGTGGAAAGAAAGCAATTGGCTTCATTCAAAAGACAACTGAAAAAGACTGAAAAAATATTAGGCCTTTGAGTAGTTACATTTTAGGTGGACATGCAAAGGATTTTGAATCAAATCCTGCCGCCCTGGATGCGCCTGCATCTATTCTGAAAGATACGGTAAGCCCTGTAAAGTAATACCAATCCAGGCTTCTGGCTCCCCCTCTTAAGTCACCGCCTGCAGGGTAAGGGCCACCGCCCGGTAGTTCGCCACCCCGGTAAGCAAGTTCCACCGCTTTGGGGCCCCGCTCACTCAGCAGCAAAAACTCATCCACATAAGTAGTACTTACGTCATCAATGTAATCAGTAAACGTTTTTCGGAGGCCCATTTCCAAGCCCACATTCAGGTTATCGGTAAGGGATAATTTTACTCCGAAACCCGCCGGGATTGAAAACTGAGTTAGCGCATATTGTTTGGTTCCCGGAAGAAATCCCTGCCCTTCGGTGCTGAGTGGCCTCAGAAAGTATTTTACGTTTGTTGTATCATAAGTGTAGGGATTGAAATGGAACACCCCTATCCCTGCAAATACATAAGGCGTCAGTAAATGCGAATTCAGCGGCATGATATAATACTTAAGCGCTGCCTGTACTTCAAACATCGAAGTCTTGAAATTCAGATTTCTCGCTGCATTCCTTCCATTCTTATCATCTGCCGACAAGGCTCCGAACAGTAGATGTAATCTTGCGCCAAAATGATCGCTGAAATCATAGGTAACTCCTGCTCCACCGGAAAGATGTGACTGACTAAAGGTAAAACGCTTATCCTGCAGATCTCCCTGATAGTTGAGAGCTCCGACAAAACCATCTGCCCATAATCGTTGTGCATTTACAGAAAAGGTTGCCATTGCAAGGCATACAGCCAAAAAGTACTTCATAATAAGGATTAACGGATTACCGCAAAATAAAATATCATTCTGAGAGTGACTGATTCTATTTTTGTTAAAATCAGATTATTATTAATATAGAATAACGGATTTTTTGGCAAAACCTTGCCTCAAACCGATTTTTTTTCAGGCACCCCCTCAAATCACCGGCCTCCGGTACCTGAATTCAATATTTCAACGCTAACAATCTCCATTTACTACCAGACTATGCCCTTTCTCGTCAAAACCTTGCCAACAGCTTGAAATTTATCAACCTCGGTGTCAGCCTGTTGGGAATACTGAACACGTTATTTGAAAAATCTTTAATAAGCTGATATGAAATTACATTTCTCCTGTCGATCATATTAAACACTTCCAGGCTCGCCCAGATATTCTCGAAAGACCTGAATGGAGAATGGCTTCTCCTCAAAGATTTTTCACTAAGCAGCAGGGCGCTGAATCCGGCGTCAACCCTGAAATACGGTTCCAGGATCAATCCATTCCTATACCTTACACTGTTGGGAATATTGTGAGTCATATTGCTGCCATAAATCAGGTTAAGATGTACTCTGAAATTCTTGTTCGTGCTCAGGTAATCCTGAAGAAAAAGCCCTACTGTTACCAGTCTGTCGCTCGGCCTTCTGATCCATCCCATCTCCTGCCTGATACTGTCTGTCACCACCTGGTCCTCTGTCTGCGAATTAATCACCTCACCGGCGGCATTGGTATATAGATAATAGTGATCGTCTTTGAGGTTCTCCATCGTGCGGCTGACGTTCACACTCAACCAGCTTTCTGCATCCTTTACCAGTTCGGTAAACAATCTGGTTTCCACCCCCATCGCGTATGCCCTGGCATTATTCTCTCCGGAATAGATTATCCGTACATTATCCAAATCGTATGACACTACATCATTCAGTGACTTATAATATGCTTCTGTAGTGATCCGCAGCGGCTTGTTGCCGTACGTAGTATTATAATCAAAGCCGGCTGTAAACTGAATGCTCTTCTGGCTTTTCAGGCTTTTGTTAATCGTTCCGTCAGGCCTTCTCAGTTCACGGTAAAAAGGAGGCTGGTCGTACACACCGCCGGATGCTTTGATTACAAAGTCTCTTTTCCATTCCGGTTTATAGTTAAGCTGTATGCGTGGACTCACCAGAAATTCTCCGTTAAGTGAGTTGTAATTAAAACGGACACCAGCCTGCATTGAAATATCTCCTGAAGCATGGCCTAATAAGATGTTGTCCTGCAGATACCCGTGAATCCTGTCGGATTGAAGGTCCGCATCTGATTTTAAAACCTTCTTCAGTACCAGTTGAGCCGGGTTATAGGGCAGGGAATATCCGGCACTGTCGTGCATTTCCCATTCGTTCAGATGGTCCTTTATTATCTGATGCTCCCATCCTGCGCCCCACTGTACATAATGTTTTCCTGCCTGAAGGAATCCTTTATGACTCAGATTATACACCTGGATATGAAGCTGGTTTCTCGCGAAATTCTGGAATAACCCGGCACCGAGTGGATTCACAATCTGTCCAAAAGTAGGCTTGGTTTTGTCAAAAGATCTTTCACCAAAAAGATATGCACCCAATATGTCAAAATTTTCATTTTCCTCATCATCATACCTGCTGAAAAGCCATTTCAATTTAAGTTTTGAATTCACTGAATGATTGAGCGAAAGCCCTGTCAGATAACTCCTGTAACGATCTTTCTCTCTCCCCTCAAAATACACATCCAACCCCAGATTTGCAGAAAACAAAGGTGTTATCACTGTGGTAGTTTTCTGCGCGGATTCCGGAATCAACTGAAAATCTGATACAGAAAGTATTCCCAGAGCCTCAAGTTGCAACTTCTCTGTAAGCTTCCATGAAAGAAAAGCCTGGATATCGGATGAAGAAGGAATGTAATTGCCTTTGGTTTCCTGACTGCTTAACAAATTCCTGTTTGTCTTTGTTCGGGCGCCTATCAACCATGATGCTTTCTTGTTACGCGAAGTGCCTTCCAGGTGAAGGCCTTGTTCGAGCAGACTGATGTAGGCTGATCCGGCAAACCTGGCTGGTTGTTTATAACTTATGTCTAATACACTGGAAATCTTATCGCCATATTTTGCCTGAAAGCCTCCGTTGTAAAAATTTATATTACGCACCAGTTCCGGATTAATAAAGCTCAACCCCTCCTGCTGCCCTGCTCTTACCAGATAAGGCCTGAATATCTCAAAGTCGTTGATGTAAATCAGGTTTTCATCATAATTACCTCCTCGCACCGCATACTGCGAGGTCAGTTCATTATTACTTCCAACGAGTATTTTTATAAGCCCTTCCACACCGCCTGTGGCCGATGGCAACACAATGGCATTCTTAGGATTTACTTTTACCAGTCCGGGCTCGTTTCTGAATCTGTCATCGCGTATTACCACCTCTTCCAATCCTTTAGCCGTACGATACATTCTTACAATCTGGAGCTCACTTTCACCGGGATTAAGCAGGAAATTGCGTTGCACCTCCCTGAATCCTTCATGAGTAAAAACCAGGGCAAATGCCTTTCCTGCCGGCACTTCCATACGGAAGGTACCTGAATCAGAAGTGATCCACCCTCCCTGCTTTCCCAAAATATTAATACTCACACGGGCAATAGGGTCTTCATTCTCATCAATCACTTTGCCACTTAAAACAGCTGTCCCTTTCTGTGCAACCGCTTCCATGCCCACGATAAGTAAAAGGCCACACAGGAAGGTGGTAATAAAATCTTTCCTGAAAGGTATGGATCCGAAAAATGGCATCTGTTCTTTTTTCTTTGGAGCTTAATTATCGTCTCATCAGGCAAGTGCTCCTACACCTGTTCGGTCTTCCTCATTATATTTTGGCTTTTCATCTTTAAAAAGAATCATAAATAAAATAGCTACTACAAGGGAGTAACCCGCAAATGAAAGCCATATATTTTTCCATTGAAGGGTTTTGTCCGGATTGGTGAAAAACAGATCAATGATATAGCCGCTGGCCATGCTCCCTATAATTGCACCGAACCCATTAGTCATCATCATAAACAATCCCTGCGCGCTGGCTCTGATTTTAGGTGAAGTCTGTCCCTCAATGAACAACGATCCTGAGATATTAAAGAAATCAAAGGCCATTCCATAAACTATACAACTCAGGATAATCATCCAGAGGCCGTCGCCGGGGTTTCCATATCCAAACAGGCCAAACCGCAATACCCAGGCAAACATACTCATGAGCATCACCCTCTTGATTCCAAAGCGCTTCATAAAGAACGGAATTGCCAGTATAAATAGTGTCTCAGAAATCTGTGAGATAGACATAATTATAGCAGGATACTTTACGGCTATAGTGTCCTTG
>JACFNA010000171.1 GCA_019455085.1 Chitinophagaceae bacterium | reverse complement strand
TCAGTGCGGACACTTCCTTCATAAAATCATTCGGATATACAGCGTATGCCACTTCCAGCGCACTGCGCTGAAAAGTAAGACTTTGAAATGGCAGCACTTTCATTGCCTCCTGCACCTTCTTCCAGGTAGCCGCACTTGAATAATTTGCCACCTCCATAGCATTAAATGCAGCCTCATAACTATCTTCGGTAGTATCATTAAGTGGCTCCTCCAGATTCTTATAAATCACATTACGGACAATCCTTTCAAACGTCTTTGCCCGCTCTGCCTCTTCGGTAAACTTCAGGTAAAAGGGCGCTTCGTACTGTGCAAATAAACTATGACTCAGGAGAATAAATAGAAACAGAAAGATGCATTTCACTATCAAACCGGTTTCATCGAAGGTAACAGAATCTCCGCGCAATGAAATGTGAAGAATGAAAAATCAAAATACGACCTCTCCTAAAAAAGCTATCTGAATTCAATCGCCCGAATCGGGTTTATCTTCTTAATTAATACTGATGGGATTATCAGCATGGCAAAACAAATAACCAGGGTCAGCACATCTATCAGCACCACCTGCCACCAGACCACATGGGCATGTGCCTCGCGCATGAAATAAGCCGATTCATCAAGTTTAATAAATCCCGTAGCCTCCTGCAATACAGAAATGCCCACGCCCAGGACAGTGCCCAGGATAATTCCAGTAACTGCGATAAAAGTGGTGTTATAGATAAAAGTCTTTTGTATTTGCCAGTTTCCGGCACCCAACGCTTTCAATACACCCACCATCCTTGTACGTTCTAACACCAGAATAATCAGGCAGGTAATGAGGTTCACTACGGCTACCACTATCATAATAATCAGCAATATATTCTTGATTCTGCCCTGCAGGCCCAGCCAGTCAAATATATCAGGATATATCTCTTCAATGGTGCGGCTATACCACCTGCCGGGTAAAATATCTTCTTCAAACAACCGGTCATTCACGGTATTCATGAGGTGATAATCATTCAGGAAGATTTCATAGCCACCGATCTGGTCAGGTTGCCAGTCATTAAGCCTGCGGATCAGGTTCAGGTCGCCCAGACAAAAATTATTGTCGTACTGTTCTATGCCGGTTCGAAACAATCCCACCACAGTGAGTTTCCGTGCCCTCAGGCTTCCATTGGGCTGAATGAACAGAATGATGATGCTATCGCCCACCTGCGCCTGTAACTGCCGGGCAGTATGTTCACTGATATTGATCTCCTTACTGTACGCACTATCAGTAAATGATATCCACCTTCCGGCAGTGAGAAAATTCTGAAGGCGATTAAAATCAAAATCCTTATCCACCCCCTTCATCAACACACTCTCGATATCATCTTTGAAGCGAAGGATGGCAGACCGTGTACCATAGGCTTCTACACTCTTCACACCCGGAATAGCCCGTATGGCTGCTTCCAGTGTGTCGCTTCGCTCAATGGGGCTCTCTTCGGTAATATTGGCGGCATAGAGTACATTCTGCTGTACACGGATATGACCCCAAAAACTAAATACCTTATCGCTGATCGTTTCCTGAAACCCATTAAAAAAACTGAATGCAATAATCATCACTGCTACACTGACAGCAGTGGCACCTATCGCCAGATTGATGATAAATCGAGAAAAGGTTCTTTGACGGTTAAAAGCTATTCTACGGGCAATAAAGTAAGAAAGTCGCAAACCATTTATCTTTGATAGGTTGTAAAACTAATTTTTTTTAAATCATCAGGAAGTAAAAACATCTGATTAACAATTTCAGAGACCGGCAAACGCTGAAAGAATATAAATTTGACTTTCACAAGTCTCAGCCGTGCGTAACTATTACCTAAAATGAAATCCTTAAAAGGATAAACAAAGCCTGTATCAGCCATGAAAACTTTTTTTCTCGTAATAACGCTCTGTATTACCTCCTTTTCAGTATCAGCCGCACTGCATCCTGACAGTATCTACATGCCCAATATCCATACAGTAAGACTTTATCAGCAAGGCAAACAACTCTCAATGCCATTGATAAACCTCAATTCCAATGACCGGCTTGAACTTCATTTCGACGATCTTGACGGGCGCTATAAGAATTATTATTACACGCTTCAGCTTTGCAACTTCGACTGGACACCGGCATCTATGATGCCTATGCAATACATCAAAGGGTTTACTCAAAATAAGATCAATGACTACAAATTTTCTTCGGTAGCCCTTACCAGATACACACACTACAGCGCCGTGATTCCTCAGGGAAACAGCTATCCCACCAAAGCAGGCAATTACATTCTTCGTGTATATCTCAATGGTGACACCTCACAGATTGCCTTCACCAAACGGATGCTGGTACTGAATCCTAAGGCTTCTATAATCGGGAAGATATTGCAGCCCTTCACCCCGCAGATTTTCAAAACCCACCAGAAGATACAATTCAATGTGGACTTGTCTGAAATCAATGGGCTGAATGCAACCCAGCAGGTACGCGTAAGCATACTCCAAAATTACAGATGGGATAATGCCGTCACCAATCTCAAACCGAGCTTTATCAGGGGCAGCAATCTGGAGTACAGCACTGAAACCACCAATGTGTTTCCTGCAGGTAAGGAGTGGAGATGGCTTGACCTGCGCGATTTTCATTTGCAAAGCGACCGTGTAGCCTCAGCAGACTACAATAAGTATTCAACAAGTGTTTATTTGAAGACAGACGTTCCATTAGAATCACAACCTTATGTCTATTACCCCGACCTCAACGGATTGTCACTTATAGAAGCCGTCAGAGGCATCAATCCTAACTACGAAGGAGATTACGCGACAGTGTACTTTTCATTTCTCGACAGAGAGGGGCAGGGCGACCGTTCCGATTTGTACCTGTATGGCCAGCTCACCAACTATCAGTTGAACGATAGCCTCAAACTGTCCTATAACGATGAAAAAGGACTATACGAAACACACCTGCTGTTAAAACAGGGATATTACAGCTACACATATTTACGCAGAGACCAGCGCCCACCGTTTGCCATATCCGAAATGGATGGCAACTCCTACGAAACAGAAAACGTGTATACGATCCTGGTCTATTACCGGCCTTTTGGTGCCCAGGCAGATGAACTTGCCGGCATCGCACTTGTTAATTCCAGAAACGACCGTCCGGGGTTTAGCTTCTGACAAATTCAGCACTCATTTCAAGTAAATTTTTTACAAAAAGTAAAATTATTTTGTCATTATGTAAAGTTTGCTTTACATTTGTAAAAAATATAGACATGAAAACAATCAGACTACTTCCTCATCGGTACAAAACAATCGGATGGATCATTCTGATCCCATCTGTAATCATAGGAGCCATAGCACTTACCGGCGTCGCAGCTTCTTCAAACATGAGTATTAATGGCCACACGTTCGCATTTATATCAGGTGGCATCCTGGAAGATAATGCGTATTTCTCGGTCATCAGGACAGATCTGCTGGCCACCATACTCGGTGTGCTGGTTACCACCGGCAGCCTGCTCGTTGCCTTCTCCCGGGAAAAACAGGAAGATGAATATATCGCTTCGCTCAGGCTCTCCTCTTTTCAGTGGGCGGTGCTGGTAAGCTATACCATTCTGCTGCTGTGCTTCCTGACCATATTCGGATTGCCATTCCTGACGGCCATGGCCTTTAATATGTTTACGGTAATTCTGCTATTCATCATTCGGTTCAATTATCTGCTTTACAAATCAAAACATTCCGACTATGAAAAATAATATCAGAGTAGAAAGAGCCATTCTGGAAATGACCCAGGAGCAGCTTGCCGAAAAGGCAGGAGTAAGCCGCCAAACCATCCATGCAATAGAGAAGGGAAAATATGTCCCTTCAGCTATTCTGGCACTGAAGATTGCAAGGATATTTAAGAAGCCCGTAGAGCAAATTTTTTCTCTGGAAGAACATGACTCATGAGCTTCCTAACTCACTGCTAACCACAGGTTTACCATACAGACAGGTAGAATTGACGATAACTTTACAATATATTTTAAGTGCTGAAAAGCATTTTTAGAATAAATTGCCGCCTCAATTAAATACGTCAAATGAAAAAATACACTCTCGTTGCTGCCTCTTTGTTCTTTTTTACCGGGCTTTCTGCTCAGAAAAAAGCCACATTAAATGGAAAAGTTACTGCTCCGATTACCATTGAGCAGGTCTATCTGCGTTATAGTCTTAATGGAGAAGCCAGGACTGACAGTGCCACTGTTACAAAAGGAGCTTTCCAGTTTAAGACAGAGATAACTAACCCTACAATGGCTATGGTAAGGATAAAATATCCTGCCGCAAATGCTGATAGCAAACCAAAGTATGAAGCTAAAACCCTGTATCTGGCATCAGGCACTACTCAGTTGCTTATTCACGATTCGTTGAAAAACGCACTGGTAAAGGGTAATAAAGTAGCTACCGACTTTGAAAATCTTACTATCAGCCAGAAGCCATTTTCAGAGCAGTCGAGAGAACTTTCTCAGGCTTATACCAAATACCGCAATGAAAATAACGAAGCCGGTATGGCTGAAATAGAAAAGAAGTATGAAATCATGGACAGCACCATGAAGCATGATGTGTTTCTGAATTTCATTAAGAACAATCCTAAATCACCTGTAGCATTATATGCACTTGAAACTTATGCAGGTTACGATATCGATCCAAAAATCATTTCGCCACTGTTCGATAAGTTGGATCCGGTAACAAAAAAATCTGAACAGGGAAAAAATCTGAGTGAGCGAATTGAGATTGCCAAGAAAACTGCAATAGGTGCTATGGCAATGAACTTTACCCAGAACGACACACTGGATAAGCCGGTATCGCTGTCAGACTTTAAAGGCAAATATGTGCTGGTAGATTTCTGGGCAAGCTGGTGTGGCCCCTGCCGTGCTGAAAACCCGAACGTCGTGGCCGCATTCAACAAGTATAAGAGCAAGAATTTTACAGTGCTGGGTGTTTCTCTGGATCAACCCGGAAAGAAAGATGCCTGGATGGAAGCCATCCATAAAGACCAGTTGACCTGGACCCATGTAAGCGACCTGATGTTCTGGGAAAATGCCGTAGCAAAACAATATGGCATTCGCGCCATCCCACAAAATCTGCTGATTGACCCAAGCGGTAAAATCATTGCAAAGAATATCAGAGGAGAAGAATTGCAAAATAAACTAGCCGAAATTCTCGACTAACCAGTTAATAAAATAATCACTAACCTGTGAGGCTTCTAAAGTTTCACAGGTTTTTTTTGCTTACTGCGCAATATCATTCAGTGAAAATCCAGATACCCGTAGTTCGCGAATAACATAACCACCTCTCTCTGCTACAAAATTCCATAATGCCACCGGCTGTGCAGCCAAAACTTATTGAAAAAAACAACGATTGATTTCCGATTGGTGATATCAGACTTTTGATGATTTCATTGCACTAAACGACTCAACCATTTTCTGCACGTTTATTCCTCTTTTTCTCTGATGATAAAGAAACCATAATTACTTCCAATTTTTTTATGCCGCACAATGAAGGACGGGGAGTGGGGGTGTGAGACAATATTATTTTATTATTTGACTAAGTGGAGCTAAAGCCCGCTGAGCTTGGGCTTTAGCCACATTTTGAATAGCTTAACCAGAAAACAAGGATTTATTATTTCATCAGCGGAAAGTGAAATTGCAGGCCATAATAATCAATTTGATTTGCACTTTTACAGAACTAAACGGACAAACCGGGTTTGACTCAACTCACAGGAAAACAAGCTTTCTCACGCTTACAGGCGGGAATATGCGGGCACAAGGGCAGCGCATCTGATAAGAAACAAACTAACTATTAGGCTAATTCGTAAGTACAAAGACAAACAGAATGGTACCCGTCTCGCTGGCGCCTGACTGGGTAGGGTTAAATTTCAGTTCTCTTGCTTTTTGCATGGCAATACTTCTGATATTGGCATTAGAGGTGGTAGTACCTCTGGCAATTGCCTGTGGCGTTACTTTACCCGAAGCATCCACTACCACGTCCACATACACTTTTGCATTCTCATTAAAATCGCCGGTCATCTTCGGAATTGAAATCATCCTTCTGCCTTTTAACCCTCTTGACACACTGATACCACTACGTCCGCCGGGAGTATCACCATACGCATCCGGTTTGCCATCAGGGCTACCGGCATCGCCGGTGCCTCCTTTATATCCCTGATTCCGATATCCATTATCCTCTGTTGCATTATTCCCACCGGTTCCTGTGCCTCCCTTATATACATTTTTGGGTGCCGGAGGAGCGGGATTAGGATTGGTAACCGGTGACGGGTTCACGGCTCTTGATGATTTGGCTGTGCTCTCCTTATTTATATCTGCTGCCTTAGGATTTGGCTTTGGCGACTTTACCACCGGCGCCGCTTCTTTATCGCCTGTTTCATCAGCCTCAATCTGACGCGAAGGCGATTCGTTCACTTTTCTGGAGCGCTCCACACTGGCCATGCTTTGTGCATCCGGCGCTTTATCTCCCTTCACCAACGGTTGCACATCACCCATACCCTCCTCTTCATTTCCCAGATTAATATCAATGAGGTCGAGCGTGTTTTCAGGTGGGATGGCTGCTGCACTCCACTTGTAAAGAAAAGCAATCAGCAAAATACTGCTACACACAATAAGGGTGTATAGAAGCGCTTTTCTGTTTTTCTGTACTTCAAACTCGTGTAGCGATA
>JACFNA010000170.1:3814-6845 GCA_019455085.1 Chitinophagaceae bacterium | reverse complement strand
CCTGGAGAAGTGGGGTGTGGAGGGCCGATTCAGGATCCAATGTTGCAAAGCAGGTGTTCAGGAATTTTACACTGCAATTCGGCATCCCGAAACCCTTAGTCATTTCAGATGTGTGCGAGGATGCCAACGGAAATTTGTGGATGGGCGACTATGATGAAGGCATCGTGTTCTATGATCGGAAGCATAATAAGTATTCAAAACCTTTTTCAGGTGGTGATGGCCAGGGGAATTCAGTTTCCCAGATAATCTATTATAAGCACCATTGTTATTCGTTTATTGGGGCTTCGCTGTGGATTTGGAATACAGATAGCATACGCCTTATGAAAGTCAATTTTTCACCCCGGACAGATAAGTCTATTAATGCTATTGCACTTGATAGTATAGGAAATATATGGATGGCTACGCAGAATGGATTGAATGTGTATAACCCGGGTAGCCATACCTACAGACATTTTTCCATAGCTGACGGGCTTGCCAGTAATGAGTTGAATGGCACATTGTATTGTTGCGCGGATGGAACTATGATCTTTGCATGTCCTGAATTCATTACTTCATTTCGTCCTCGCGATTTACTCTCCCATGTAAATTCAATCCCACAGATACAACTCATAGAAACGATTGTGAATGGAAAGCCCTATCCGTTTCATGTCGGTGCGCAGCCGCGCTTTGATCACAATACTCATAGTTTTATTTTCCGGTGGGCAGTTACAGATTATAATGATCCCCTGAACAACCGGTATTATTATAAACTGGAAGGGGCAGACAGGGATTGGAGGTTTGCGGGCAGGGTAGCACACGCAGAGTTTGCAAACTTATCGCCGGGTGATTACACACTTTTGTTAAAAGGGGAAAACGCCAATGGTGTGGAGGCAGATAGAATACTGAAACTTCATTTCACTATTATGAACCCGTTCTGGAAGTCATGGTGGTTTCTGGCTTTGATTATTGCTGCCTTTGCAGGCTCTTTCTACATCTTATACAGGTATCGGCTTCATCAGATATTGAAGATTCAACAACTGAGAAATAAGATTTCACTGAATCTGCATGATGACATAGGCTCTACGCTGAGTTCTATTTCCATATTGAGTGGTATGGCGCTCCATAGAAGTGCACAGCCGGAGTACGAAGCAATGCTCAGGGAGATTAAGGAGAATTCAGTGGAAATGATGGAAAGGATGGATGACATAGTATGGAGCATCAATCCTGATAACGACTCTCTGGAGAAACTCTTCCTGCGAGTGAAGGCGTTTTCGGCCAGGCTATTCGAGGCCAGGGGAATCAATTACAAAATAGATATTAGTGAAGAAGTACATGATCTGAGGCTTAGGATGGAATATCGTCAGCATCTCTATCTTATTATTAAGGAAGCAATTAATAATCTGGTGAAGTATTCCGGGTGCACTGAAGCTCAGATTAAAGTCAGTTGCGACGGGCCGGTAATTTCTGTGGAAGTCGCAGACAATGGAAGCGGTTTTGATCTGGAGAGAGAGTCTATGGGCAATGGTTTGGTAAATATGAGAAAGAGGGCAAATGAAATAGGGGCACAATTAAAAATCATTACAAAGCCGGGAGAGGGTACTAAAGTGAGGCTTGTGTCAAAAATCAAATAAACATACGATAGTATAACTCATGGGTATGTGTCAATTTTGTCAATGTGATAAAAGTCGCTGTCATAGAGGATAATAAGGTGCTGAGAAATTCGGTAGCCAACCTGCTTGATCATCAGGAAGGGATGCGGTGCGTGTGTGCCCTTTCGAACCTGCTGAACGTAGTCAGCGAATTTCGAAAGTACCGTCCTGATATTGTTTTAATGGATATTGGGCTTCCGGATATTTCAGGGATAGAAGGCGTGAGAGTGGTAAAAGAGAATTTTGATACAACTGAAGTGCTGATGTTTACGGTATTTGATGATGATGAAAAGATTTTTGAAGCGATTAAGGCGGGAGCATCAGGCTATCTGCTTAAGAAATCTTCAACCGATGAAATCATTGAAGCCATCGTTTCGCTGTATAATGGGGGTGCTCCTATGAGTGCAAGCATTGCAAGGAAAGTAATTCGTTCGTTTCAGGACGACAGCCGTATCCTCAAAGAAGATTTCGCATTGACTGCGAGAGAAAAAGAAATTCTGCATTGCCTTATGGATGGTATGAGTTATAAAAAGATTACTGAAAAATATTTTATCAGTATCAGTACAGTGCGCACACATATCCGGCACATTTACGAGAAATTACATGTCAATTCCAAAGCGCAGGCAGTGGCAAAAGCTTTGAAGAAGTAAAAGTTAGTTTGCGTCGGCAAGCATTTTCAATAGTTTATTTTGGGCCTGGAATTTTTTACAAAAACAAGATAAAATATATTTTGGTGCTGCCTGGGATTCGTGTTTAAAACGGATATGAAACATAATAATAGCAGATTATAATACCAAAATATTATAATAATAATGGATTGTAATCCCATAATATTATAGTAATTAGGGATTACAATCCCATAAAATCATACATCCGAAATGGAGGGTAAAGTTGGAGGGTAATAAAGAGAACTATCCGGAAGCAGACATTCACCAAAATCTACATGTCAATTCCAAAGCGCAGGCAGTGGCAAAAGCTTTGAAGAAGTAAGTCCGTTTACTCTTTGAAAAAATCATACTTTAATATGATTGATCCAGCTCGCAATTTGATATTTCTTTGCAGGTAGATAATTCACAATAGCTTTTGCAAATAAGTAACTGACAGAGAGGGGTAGAGGTTGATAGAGCACAATCTGGTGGTTTTTCAATTAGGAGTTGGCTGAATCAAAACAGTCAACTCTTTTATTATAATAACATTTCAATCTCCCTAAGAAAAGATCCGTGGAAGCCACCGTTTATGAAATGTTGCCCATACTGTGCACTCTTAAAGAAGACATGTTTCCATCTTAAGTACATACTTCAGGCGTTATGGAGGGCTTTATCAACCCCCAAAAATCAATAATTTATACGATTGTCCGGCGATCTGATTTTGGATTCCTTTGTACAGAGGAATCAGGGTTGTGA
>JACFNA010000170.1:0-3804 GCA_019455085.1 Chitinophagaceae bacterium | reverse complement strand
TCATACCCTGGATAGTTATCCATATTTTATGAAAACCAATAATCCTTCAATGGAGGATAATGTTTTAGGGCTTTTTTACCCTGGTTAATCAGTATCACTCACAGAAAATATATTTTTATGAAATCAATAAATCACATCCTGAAAGGCTGCCTGATGGTAGTTTCTTTACTTTTTGTCTGCCAGAGTTCGCAGGGGCAAATCCTGAAAAAGTTAAAAGAAAAGGTTAAGCAAACGGCGGCTGACCGTGTGATAAATGATGTGGAGAATGCTACGGAAAAGGCCATTGATAAAACTGAGGATGCAGCAAAAAAAGGAACGAAGAAAAGCAGGAATGGTGCTTCCGGAGATGAGGGAAGTAATAAAGATGATGCAACCACTTCCGGTACTTCCTCCACCCCCTCTATCAAATTATATAAGAACTATGATTTTGTGCCGGGAGACACCATTCTGTTTGAATCCGATTTGGCAGATGAACAGACGGGTGAAATCCCTTCGCAATTTACTTTGGTTGAAGGGCAGATGGATGTTCAGGACGAAGACGGAGAGAATGTAATACACATTCCTGTTGGACACGGTACAATATTTTCGCCCCGTATGAGCAAAGAAAATTATGTACCTGAAAAATTTACTATTGAATTTGATTTTAAGAATGAAAAATTCGGGCTGAATCACCTGAGTGTGGACTTTGGCAACAGGGTTTATTATGCACAAGACCCCGCAATTATGCCGGGATTGAGATTTGATGACCAGGTTGACTGGACTTTGGGAGATGTTGATTATCCCAATGGATTAGATGTCGGCTCAGATAATCCTATGCAGTGGCATCACATTGCAATCGCTGTAAACAAAAATGTGGGAAAGGTATATGTTGACCAATTTCGTGTAGCGAATGTCAATAACCTTACCGGCAAGCCAAATAGTATTAATATTCAGGTGGATGGCTATGAAAACTCTTTCGTCAAAAACATTCGCATTGCAGCCGGAGGCATTGATATTTACAAGCAAAAAACAACTCCGGCCAAAATTATTATGCATGGTATTTTATTCGATGTGGACAAAGCAACCTTAAAGCCGGAATCAATGGGTTCCATCAACCAAATATTTTCATTGCTTAAAAAGGATCCTTCCCTGAAATTTGAAATTGCTGGTCATACTGATAACACCGGTGAAGCCGCACATAATCTCACCCTTTCACAACAACGCGCAGATGCTGTAAAATCACAATTAGTAAAAATGGGTGTAGATGCTTCACGCCTTACCACCAAAGGTTTTGGTGATACCCATCCTGTCAGCGACAACGATACACCGGAAGGAAAAGCAAATAACAGAAGGGTGGAATTTGTGAGAATGTAATTTTCATTAACCAATAGCAATGAGAATAAGTGCAACATTCATTTTAACTTTTGTTCTTCTATTGCATTGGTCATTGTCTGATGCTCAGGGCAATATTTCCATTGAGTGCAAAGAAATAAATCTTTTTGAAACAGTTCCTTTAATGAGTGAACCGATCAGTGAGGATGATCCCGGTGATTTGGCAGAAGCGACTTCTTTTCTTCTCAGCTTCTACGACAGGAAAAAAGTAGTCATCAATCATTCGAATTACGCTTTCCTTCCAGAGTGGCGGCATACCACTGGACACAATCGGGGCTGAAACCTCCGTGCAATACCCTGACTGTTACCGGTACAGCTAAAGATGAATCACAATTTCAGTACATGTCGTTCGATTGTACTCCACACGGAGATGATAATTGCAAACTTGTCGCCCTGGAAGGGAATACTGTTATTACAGTATTTGATAGAAAGAATAAAATCATTAAAGGGTATTTTTCGGGAAGGCTGGTGTCTGTTTCTCACCAATACGTATCAGTCTCAGGGGCATTTTCTGTATTTATGAATTAGACCTGATGAATCTGTTGCGCTGCATGTTTTCTTAATAACCCTTTAAGATCAACAACATAAATGTTACTATGCATTACATTTTGGAGCAGGTAATTCAAAACAGGAACGTAAAAGGCTTTTCAATGTGCCGCAGGCAATATTTGGATTGGTGTCTTTATGGGGGAGTACATGGTAAGTTTAAAGTACGAAGAGTAGAATAAATAACCTGATGATGAATAAAATAATTCTTTCTCTATCCATTCTATTTCTGAGCTGTGAACTCTATGCACAGAGCGACAGAACTCCTACTCCTGCGGAAAGAGCCGCTATTGACAGAGTTGTGCACGCTGTGATGCCGGTGGTGCAAGCCTTTGCTAATGACAATTGGGAACTGGAAGATGGTGGCCCGGATGAGCCGGAAGATTACGTTGTGCAAAAACATCCTGATGTAGTGATGGGTGTGGCTCCATTTTCAGACTTGAAATTTTCTGTAAAACAAGGTTCCACATTATGGAATACACAGGTAAAACCCTTATTAGAAAAAATTGAAAACCCTGCCAATACCCCTCATAATGATAAAGAAGCTGAGGCTTATGATAAATTGTTAGCGGAGTTTCAAAACCTCTCTACCATCACAATTGAAATCCACGTAAACCAAAAGAATATTAACGTTAATCCTTTAAAGGGTGGAAAGGGCGATTTGAAAATACCGGGTTGTTATTTCTCCTATAGAACGGCAACGGATCCTAATGATAGTCAGACAACCAATTATGTACTCGTTTTTGGAAACTGGAAGAATGCGAAATTGAAATATTACAGTAATGCTCCTTCTTATGAATTCTCCTTTATGCACGCCAAGGGAAGTCCTTTCATTGAGAATATAGTCATCATTATGAAGGGGAACGAGAAACATATTCAGGAAACGTTAAAGGAGGTAGATTGGACAAAAATCAATAAGGGCCTGACATTATAAATATCAGGAGCGGTAAAGTGCAGAATATTTCCATCAATATCATTGGCAGTAAAGAAAATTTGGAGAAAATATCAAAGTTGATAGGGGTGTGGAAATTTAAGGATGTAGTTGTGAGATAATGGTTTGAAGAGGTAGCAGATGTTTTGCTGTATAATAGCTATCCTTTAGGGCAAATGGGTTCACTCTGAACCGGGTATTTGTACTCTTGTTTTAATCAGGCGATGAGTCTTTAATTCCTTTACTTTTGTTGTGATTGTCAGGTTGCTATATCCTTTCGTTCTAAAACTATTTGTCTATGAAACCAGCGTTTTTAAATCTCAGGATGTTTCTTTTTATTTTTCTGTCATTACTTTCTTATGGATCTTTTGCTCAGAAGGAGGGTAGTGATATTTCCGGTGAGGAGTTGATAACCAATTACTATGCAGATGTGCAAGACCTCGGCCTTGTTTATGTGTTTAAGAATTCAGACGAGCATTACAATCGTTTCAAAAAGCTTTATAATGACTGGCTGAGCAGATTAAAGTCTATTTCATTTAACCGGTTGAGTAAAGAAGATCAGGTGGATTATATCTTGCTGAAGCGAAATATTCTCAGTGATCAGCAGGTGTTGGAACAGAATAGGAAGGACTTTTTGAAAGTACAATATTCGGTTCCATTTAGTCCCAGAATCATCAGTTTGCAGCAAACCAGAAGAAGAGGAGATAATATCAATGCTCAGGAAGCAGCAAAATCGCTGAGTGGAGTAATAAAAGAGATTCAGGCCGCAAAGTTGGATGTGATAAAGAACCCGATTGAGACTGAAGAGTTGCGGTCGGTGGCAGTTAGGTCGGTGGAAGAACTCCAAAAAGGACTTCAGAATGTCAATTCTTTTTACAATAATTACGATCCGGATTTCACCTGGTGGATGAAGAAGACCTATCCGGAAACAGACGCTGCCCTGAGTGATTATGCAA
>JACFNA010000169.1 GCA_019455085.1 Chitinophagaceae bacterium | reverse complement strand
GGACTCTTCAGGAAAAATTGGATTTTCTGTCCTGAGTGGAGAGCCTTTGGATAGTCTTGGTTATTTAAAGCAGGAAACAAAGAAGTACGGATTTTTCGCCTCCTTTCCAGCGGGTGTACGGATGACAGGCAAGCAACTGAATATGTATGTACAACAGTTTAAGCTTATCCTGAATCCGGAGACAGAGGCTTTCAAAGGATTGGGTGGTTTTAAAACAATGGCTACTATCTTCCCTGATACCGGATGGAGTTGGGAAGCCTTCTGGAAGATCACAGCTTTCTTCTCTATTATATTGGCATTCATGAATCTGTTGCCTATTCCGGCATTAGATGGTGGTCATGTGGTCTTTACGTTGGCAGAGATGATCACAGGTCGTAAGCCTAGTGACAAATTTTTGGAATATGCCCAGATTGTTGGAATGGTTATCCTGTTCGCCTTACTGATCTATGTTAACTTCAACGACTGGTTTGGTTACGGGCGTGGGCATTAAACCCGGTTGCAGCTTCTGGCCTGAGTTTTTATGCTTCACTATTTTGCTGTGCCGAATCTTCAGCCCATACATTTACTGCCAGAGTTTCCTACTCAGGACAGGTGATTTACAGTTCGGTATATGAGTGCCTATTGCACATCCTCCTTTTTCACACCTACTTTGTATCCGTAAGTGGCGAAGTAAAGGATAAACAGGTAGCATGGAACCATGATCCAGAAGGCCTCCTGAAAACCAATTTTTTCACCAAGAGTTGCCCAGAGTTTCGGCAATATGGCACCGCCACCAATACCAATAATGAGAAGTGCAGAGCCGGTTTTTGTAAAGCGACCCAGGCCATGAATTGCCAGAGGCCAGATTGCAGGCCAAACCAGGGCATTGGCTAGTCCAAGTAAAGCTATGAAGAAGATGGAAGTATATCCTTCGGTAAAGATGGCTAACACAGTAAATATTACGCCCAGGATGGCCGACCATTTTAGTGCAGTGGTTTGTGAAATGTATTTGGGAATTGCTACTATTCCAACCAGGTAACCTGCCAGCATACCAGCCATAGTATAAGAAGTGAAATGCTTGGCAATATCCAGACTGATACCGATTGACTTTCCATAAATCTGAATAATATCTCCGGCCATTACTTCCACCCCAACATATAAGAAAAGCGCAATGAATCCCAGCCACAGATAGGGGAAGCTGAAAATGGTTTTGCCGTCTTCCACATGGTGCTCACCTGCATCTTCCTCACCTTCTGCCTTTACCTCAGGCAGATTGGAATAATATACAAAGACGGCCAGTCCCAGCAACACCAGTGTGATAATAATATATGGTACAATAACACGGGATGCCAGTGCATTCAGTTCGGCTGCTTTTTGTACTGCGTCCATTGAGTTAATCCTGGTAATCAGTGCTTCTGAATCTTTCAGAAGAAATGCCCCCATGATTGCAGGAGCCAGTACACCGGCCAGTTTATTACAGATACCCATTACGCTTATACGTTTTGCAGCGCTTTCCAGCGGGCCGAGAATGGTGATGTATGGATTAGATGCTGTCTGCAAAAGTGCCAGTCCGGTACCGATTACAAAAAGTCCGGTAAGAAACATGCTGTAGTCTCTTGCCTTTGCTGCCGGTACGAAGAGAAGTGCGCCTACGGCCATTACGATTAGCCCCAGCATCATCCCTTTCTTATATCCTGTCTTTTTTAAGACCCATGAGGCAGGGAATGCCATTACCGCGTAGGAAATATAAAATGCAAAGGTGACGAGCACTGCTTCAGAGGTTTCCAGTTCACAGGCAATCTGTAGATAAGGGATCAGTGTGCTGTTGAGCCATGTGACAAATCCGAAAATAAAAAACAGTAATCCGATTATAATTATCTGAGGAGTATAGTCCTTTTTTTCTGTAAGCTGGTCCTGGCTCATAGTGATGATTTTGTTGTGTTGGTTTGAGGTTTAGTATTACCGGCAGTGAAAATAACAGATTTTGTTTAAAAAATCATGGTTGAGCTTTAGTGTTGTATTGTTTGGGCTGTTGCCCGGCTTTCAAACTCAGGGCGGTAACCTGTTAGGTATCCAAGGTAGCCAACAAAAAAACCGCCTCCATAGGAAGCGGCCTTTTTATATCTTTTGATAAAATGGATATTAGTAACCCATATCCATTCCACCACCCATTCCGCCACCCATAGGAGGCATTGCGGGTTTGTCTTTTTCAGGTTTGTCTGAAATTACACATTCGGTAGTGAGCAACATACCTGCGATAGAAGCTGCATTTTCCAGCGCGATACGCGTAACCTTGGTAGGATCAATAACGCCGGCTCCAAGCAGATTTTCAAAAGTTTCAGTACGTGCATTAAAACCGAAGTCTTTCTTGCCATCCTTAATCTTCTGAACTACGATGCTTCCTTCAAGTCCGCTATTTACTACGATTTGACGAACAGGTTCCTCAGCAGCCCTCTTCACTATTTGTACACCGGTGATTTCATCTTCGTTATCGCCCTTGAGTTCGCTAATACTCTGTATTGCTCTGATGTAAGCTACACCACCACCCGGAACGATACCTTCCTCAACGGCTGCACGGGTAGCATGCAATGCGTCATCCACACGGTCTTTCTTCTCTTTCATTTCCACTTCGGTAGCAGCGCCCACATACAGTACAGCTACACCGCCACTCAGTTTAGCCAAACGTTCCTGCAGTTTTTCTCTGTCGTAATCGCTGGTTGTAGTTTCAATCTGAGCTTTGATTTGATTTACTCTCGCAGTGATCGCGTCTTTCTTTCCTTTACCATTTACAATAGTGGTATTGTCTTTGTCGATAGTGATGTGTCCTGCTTCACCCAGGTAAGAGAGGTCTGCATTCTCAAGTTTATATCCCTGCTCTTCACTGATTACGGTGCCTTTGGTAAGTACTGCGATATCCTGAAGCATTTCTTTTCTTCTGTCGCCAAATCCCGGTGCTTTTACAGCAGCTACTTTTAAAGTACCTCTTAATTTGTTCACAACCAGTGTAGCCAATGCTTCACCTTCCAGATCTTCAGAGATGATTAACAACGGACGGCCACTCTGTGCTACTTTTTCCAGGATGTGCAGAATGTCCTTCATATTGCTGATCTTCTTGTCGTAAATCAGGATATATGGGTTATCCAGTTCTGCCTGCATTTTTTCGCTGTTGGTTACGAAGTATGGAGAGATGTATCCACGATCAAACTGCATACCTTCAACCACTTCTACTGTAGTATCAGTACCCTTAGCTTCTTCTACGGTGATCACACCTTCTTTGCCTACCTTCTTCATTGCTTCAGCAATCAGTTTTCCGATGCTTTCGTCGTTATTTGCTGAGATAGTTGCCACCTGCTCGATTTTGCTGTTGTTATCACCAACTGCAACAGATTGCTTTTTAAGGTTTTCAATAATCCCCTTAACAGCTTTGTCAATACCGCGTTTCAGATCCATTGGGTTAGCACCGGCCGCCACATTCTTCAAACCTTCGCTGATGATTGCCTGCGCAAGCACGGTAGCAGTAGTAGTTCCATCACCGGCAATATCACCGGTTTTGCTTGCTACTTCTTTTACCATCTGTGCGCCCATATTTTCAATAGGGTCTTCCAGTTCTATTTCTTTAGCTACGGTTACCCCGTCTTTAGTTACGCTGGGTGCACCAAACTTTTTCTCTATGACTACGTTACGGCCTTTAGGTCCGAGTGTTACCTTCACTGCATTAGCAAGCGTGTCCACGCCTTTCTTCATTTTATTCCGGGCCTCAATATCAAAGAATAATTGTTTCGCCATGGTTTTATGATTATTTAATTGATTAAATTATTTGGTTTATTAGTTCACTTTCATAAGGATATCTGATGCTCTCATAATCAGGTAGTCGGTTCCTTCAATATTTATTTCAGTGCCGCCGTACTTTCCGTACATCACCACATCGCCAACTTTTACCTGAAGAGGAATCAGGTTTCCTGTGTGCTCTGCATATTTGCCTTTTCCTACTGCTACAACCGTTCCTTTTTGAGGTTTTTCTTTTGCTGTATCAGGGATAATAATACCCCCGGCTGTTTTTTCCTCAGCCGCATTTGGCTTAACCAGAACTCTGTCGTCAAAGAGTTCAACTTTCAATTTTGCCATAGTCGTTTGATTTTTTAAAATTTTTGAGTTTGCAAAGTTATATGAATAATTGTGCCAAACCCTTTTTTGTACTATTCTTGACAGGTGGATTAAACTGAATGTCAGTCAGAAGTGTAAAAAAGTCAGTATTATAGTTCTTGCTTTAGCTTGCGTTTGAGTTGGCTGGTGTCCTTTCTCCGAGCATTAGTGCTGCAATTACAGCCGCCAATCCTGCAAAGGTGTGATAGTCAATTGGCTCGTCAAGTAGGACATAAGCGATGAGCAGACCAAAAAGAGGGCATAGAAATAACCAGATACCAGTCTTCACTGCGTTGCGACTGAGCAACCAAAGCCACAGGGAAACAGCTATAATGGAAACCGCAAGTGCCAGCCAGAGGGTGCTATACCAGAATTGAGGATCAAATTGGTTTTGCTTTTCATCAAAATTGTAAATAGTCAGTGGAAACAACATCAGGCCCCCCAGAAAGGTTTGCCAGCCATTGATGGTTAAAAGACTTGCGTTACCCCACGATCTCTGAGAAAAATAAATAGCTCCAACCGAATAGGACAACATACCAAACAGCAGGAGTAGAAGGCCACCTGTGGTTACAGAAGCAATTTCCATCAGTGGGAGCGAGGCAAAGATTACTCCAAAGGTTCCCAGAAGGATGGCTGTAATGATTTTTAAACTCAACTTTTTCTTTAAGAACAGGATAGACAGAAAGGCGATGTAGATAGGATTAATAGCTATCGCAAGGGCCCCGATACCGGCGGTCACATGCTTCATTGCCGTAACATAGCATCCCAGGTAGATGGTAATATTCAAAAGCCCATAGATAATGATTTGCCCGAAAATTTTTCGGGAAGGCATGCTTTGTCTGAATATAAAGTGAGCACCCAGAATCATGATTATACCTGCCACCGCAAAACGAATCTGGGCGATTACCAGCGGCTGTGCAGACTGGAGGGCAAATTTTGTAGCCGTAGCAGCAGATGCCCAGAAAAGGGCGAAAAGTATTCCTGCTGATATCCACTTTAAGTTCCGGATATATTGAGTTTTAAGTAGTTATGCTTTAGATAAGTTTGTAAATATAAAATTATATGGAATACACCGACTTCAAAATTCTACATTTTCATACAACAATTCGGTAATTGCTTTCGTTTTAATGCTGATGACAGTCTGAAAAATATTGAATTTCATACTGGTATCCTTCCGGGAAACCGGGTGAATCCAAACCTTCAAAAAACTGACCGCTATGGAAACTATTACCTACCACGAGGTATTGATTGCCCCAAACAGTCAATTCTTCTCAAAGGAATTTCATTACCGACAGCCCTATTCTGAAATTTCAGGGATGTCAAATAAAGATAAACTGGCAGAAGCCTGCTGGGGTGGACTGCTGAAGGAGATGCTTCCTGAAGTGTGTCCTAACCTGGAGTTGAAAGAAATAGATGAGGGCAACAAGTTCCTGAATCTGAGAATGGGCAGACGTAGTAAAGAACATAGCATCTGTTACTCAATCAATCCTTATTATTTTCTGAATCACGTTAGGAAGAACTGATTACACACGTTTTTTTCTTTTCATAAACACCATAAAAATGGGGCGGTGAAGACCGCCTCTTTTTTTGCCCATCGACCATGTGATTATTGTATTCGAAGTCTGATTCTTTTACCCGGTTAGCGGTTGAAGTCGGATAGAGTGGCAGTGAAGATTCCTGTCTCTTTTTTCTTAAACATAATCTTCCAGGAGCCATTATAGGAGATCAGATTAGGGATGAGCAATCCGTTGAATCGGGTCATCCTTACTTTCATTTGTACATCAAAACTATATACGCTGGCATCGTATTTCAGAGAATAATTTCTCGCAAGTACCTCAAAGTTCTTCTGATCGAACCACGTCGTCATTTCTTTGATTACCACATTGCTTTCTCTACCGGGCTTCACCGTTATCCTGAAAATGTATGCGTTCAGATTATCGTCGAAGTCGATTCGCATATTGTAGTTCCCAATCATTGCCCGGTCAAAGATGGCAGTCTTACTACTGATGAGCGGAAGGCCTTTAATCCGCCTGCCGGGGTTGAAGAAAAGCATTTTCAGTTGGGCCTTATGTTTTTCCATTCCGCTAAGCCCCTCGCTATTTAGCGTATTGTTGCCTACTATGTTATTCTCTCCGCAAACGGTACCGTTAGTGAAGAAAAGCTGGGCATACATAGAGGCTGTATAATAATTATAATCTCCTTTGCTGTCGTAGAAATTTCCGGTGGTTTTCTGGCTTATAACTTCCATTTTCCTGCAACCATTTTCAACAATTTGTTTGGATTTTCCATTGAGAGATGCCTGTAGTTTACCTCTCTTTCCCAACATACGAATATCGTTGATGGAGGTATAGCCCACAATACGGAGATTCTTGAAGGCTTTATAGAAAGTGGTGTCTGCCTTCACTCTGGCGATGAAAGAAGCTACATCCAGTTTTTGATTAATGATCACTTCTGAAAGCGTAATGTAAGTGCCCTCAACCTTTACTGTCGTGTCGTTCTGTTGTGCTGTGACGATTACAGGAAATATCATCAGGGTAAAGACGCAGAAACGGATTGCTTTCATCGGGAATGAAAATAATACAAAAACAGCCGTAAAGTGTTACGACTGTTGTTAAAAAAAGATTGGACTTTGATGCTCGATTTTAATGCATCAGTCTAATAATGGTTCAGATATTTTAATATCTTTTCCTGAGCTGCTTTCAATTGTTCAGGAGAGGGTGTGAGTTTTTTCCTGGTAAAGTTCAGATCGTCCGGGCCATTGAGTGGTACCATGTGCATGTGT
>JACFNA010000168.1 GCA_019455085.1 Chitinophagaceae bacterium | reverse complement strand
CAGTAAAAGATGGAAACACGGTGAAGGTGACATGGGATGTGGCCAATGAAATCAACCTGCAGGAATATGTTGTGATGAGGTCGGCCGATGGCAATAAGTTTACTGATATTGTAAGTGTAAATGCTGAGGGTAAAACTTCGTACAATGCACTAGACAGGCAGCCGGTTAGTGGATACAACTACTACCGCATCAGAAGTGTGGATAAGGATGGTACAGAAGCCTATTCATCAATCGTGAAAGTATGGATGGGTGCCGGAGAGGCGAAGATATCAGTGTTCCCTAATCCGATAGTGAACGGATTGGTGAATCTGAAACTGGAAAATATGGCGGCAGGAAAGTATAATGTCAAATTGCTTAATCCAATCGGCCAGGTGATACTCACACGCGAGATCGACCATTCGGGAGGCAATTATACAGAGCGGATTCCATGGGATTATAAGATGGCACATGGCACATATCAGTTAGAGGTAAAACAGCCGGATGGTATGCAGAAGGTAATCAGAATATTATATTAATCTATTTTTCTTGTGATTAAACAATAGAAGGCTGCCCGAAAGGGTGGCCTTTTGTTTGGAGTTCATCTTTTGTAGAGCAGACAGGTGTTTTTCCCTTATACTTGCTGAACGAAATCACTATTCCCTTTTCTCAATCCGAAGGTTTTCATTTTTAAGGAAAGTTATTGTGCCAAAAGTCACAAAGGGGTAGGGGTAAAATACTTAATTTTGCACCTTACAAAACCATTAGTATGACAGAAAATACAGAACATGTGCATTGCCTTATTATAGGTTCAGGTCCGGCAGGATATACCGCTGCCATTTATGCGGCCAGAGCAAACCTTAATCCGGTATTGTATCAGGGTATTCAGCCGGGCGGCCAACTGACCATTACCACCGAAGTGGAAAATTATCCGGGGTATCCTGATGGAATTCAGGGGCCCGAGATGATGATCGATTTTGAAAAGCAGGCTATGCGAATGGGAGCAGATATCAGATTTGGAATAGCTACAGAAGTGGACTTCTCATCCGCTCCTCATAAAGTGAAAATTGATGATGAAAAGTGGATAACAGCTGATGCCGTAATTCTGGCAACCGGAGCCACTGCCAAATGGCTGGGACTGCCCAGCGAGGAAAGACTCAATGGGAGAGGGGTAAGTGCATGCGCCGTATGTGATGGATTCTTCTTTAAAGGGAAAGAAGTGTGCATCATTGGGGCCGGAGACACCGCAGCCGAAGAAGCCCTCTATCTGAGCAAGATTTGCAGTACCGTCCACATGTTCGTGAGAAGAAACGAAATGCGGGCCTCTAAAATCATGCAACAAAGAGTGTTGGAAGCACCCAACATTAAAGTATATTGGAATACAGAAGTAGAAGAGATACTGGGTGAAGACAAGACCGAAGCCGTGCGTATAGTGAATAACCAAACCGGCGAGAAAAAAGAGATTCCCGTAAGTGCATACTTTGTGGCCATAGGGCATAAGCCCAACTCGGATATCTTTAAGCCCTGGATAAATATGGATGAAAGCGGCTATGTAATTACCACTCCGGGTACTTCAAAGACAAACATAGAAGGTGTATTTGCAGCCGGTGATCTTCAGGATAAAATATACAGGCAGGCAGTTACCGCCGCAGGTTCAGGTTGCATGGCCGCTCTTGATGCTGAGCGATACCTGTCGCTGGTAGCACACCAGCAGTCTCACCTTTCTGCACAAAACGCCTGAAAGAAATTGTCTCCACAACCGGCATCCGATGTTCTCAATAGAACTTAAAAATCTCCGCTTTTTTTCCGCTCATGGAATTTATGAAGAGGAAAGGGTCTTAGGGAACCTATATTGCGTAAATTGCACAGTAGCATTCCCTGAACCGGAAGGAATAATTGAACGCATCGAAGACACAGTGAATTACCAGAGGATATTTGAGATTATCAGAGATAGAATGAACAATCCTACACCATTGCTCGAAACGGTGTGTATGAATATTGGTAAGGATATCCAGGAATCCTTTCCTCAACTTAAGTCTATTCGCCTATCGATTGAAAAGGAACATCCTCCCGTGGAGGGGTTTGAAGGTGTGTTTTGTGTGACCTGGAATAAAGAATATCAGTGAACAACCATTTATAAATTAAAATAAAATCACAATGTTGAAAAGAGCCATTCTTACTTTTACAGGTGTCTTTACGGCCTTTTTTCTTTTTGCACAGGAGAAGCCCGGATACGACCATCATGCTTTATTTGACCCAAACTTTTATCCATCATCGGTTAATGAATTCAGATTGCCTGATGGAAGCCCCGGCCCTAAATATTTTACCAACAGAGCTGATTACGAAATAGCAGTTGCCCTCGATACAGTACAGAAAAAGGTTTCAGGAACCGTAACGATTACCTATACCAATAACAGCCCTGCAGCGCTTGATTTTGTATGGCTTTATCTCGATCAGAATTTGTTTACTCAGGAATCCAGAGGCCAGGCAAAGATGCCCGCTACCGGCAGGAGTCGTTATGGTGATGCTAATTCAGTATTTGATGGTGGATTCAAATTGGAAAACGTACAGGTTATTCGTACTGTAAATGGCAAGGCGGTAACAGGTAACGCCAATAAAGTTGTTACAGATACCAGGATGCAAATCAGGCTGGATCAGCCTCTGGCTGCGAATGGCGGTAAGATTCAGTTCAGAATTAAGTATAATTACATTGTTCCTGCGTATGGAAGTGATCGTACAGGAATTCAAAAGACCCAGAATGGCGACATCTTCGCAATAGCACAATGGTATCCGCGTATGTGTGTCTATGATGATGTGCTCGGGTGGAATACGCTGCCTTATCTGGGTGCGAGTGAGTTTTATCTCGACTATGGAAATTTTGATTTTAAGGTTACTGCCCCTGCAAATATGGTAGTGGGTGGAAGTGGAAATCTGGTAAATGCAAAAGAAGTATTGTCTCCGACAGAATACCAGCGTTACCAGCAGGCCGCCGGAAGTGATAAGACAATTATCATCAGAAGCGCCGATGATGTGGTAAAGGGAACTTATAGCAAGCCGGGCACCCGCACCTGGCACTTTAAACTTGAGAATGCCAGAGACGTGGCCTGGGCTGCTTCTGCTGCCTTTATCTGGGATGCTGCCAGAATGAATCTGCAGGACGGAAAAAAAGGCCTGGCACAAAGTGTCTATCCGGTAGAATCTAACGGCAATAACGGATGGGAGCGCAGCACTGAATATGTGAAAGCCGCAATAGAAGGATACAGTAAAAGATGGTTTAATTATCCATACCCTTCAGCAGTGAATGTGGCCAGTAATATTGGAGGAATGGAATACCCTGCTATCGTATTCTGTAACTTCCGTTCTAAGGGAGCCGGATTATGGGGAGTTACCGACCATGAGTTTGGACATACGTGGTTCCCGATGATTGTGGGTAGTGATGAAAGAAAATATGGCTGGATGGACGAAGGCTTTAATACCTTCATCAACGGCATTTCTACACAAGACTTTAATAATGGAGAGTATGCCGGAAGGCGCAGGAGCGGTGGCGGCATGTATCGCTTCCTCTTTGGCCCCAATAGCGAAACGGTTATGAGCACACCTGATGCCCTGAATGAGCGCAACATCGGAACGGCTCTTTACAGTAAACCCGGTTATGCATTAGGGTTGTTGAGAGACCAGATACTTGGCCCTGAAAGGTTTGATTACGCATTCAGACTTTATATAGAAAGATGGAAGTATAAACACCCTGCTCCATGGGATTTCTTCCGCACTATGGAGAATGCAGCAGGTGAAGACCTGGCCTGGTTCTGGAAAGGCATGTTTGTATATAACTGGAAACTTGACCAGGCAATCACCGATGTAAAATATGTGGATAATGATCCTGCCAAAGGCGCATTGGTTACCGTGAAGAATCTGGACCAGATGGCTATGCCGCTTTACGTACAATATACTACCCAGAGTGGTAAGACAGGGATGGTGAAAGCACCTATTGAGGTATGGCAAAATGGAGACACATGGATTCAAAAATTGAAGACTACAGAGCCACTAAAATCTGTAGTAATTGATCCTGATGCCGTTTTCCCTGATATCAACCAGGATAATAACAAGTGGGAAGCTAAGTAAACGAAAACTTCATATCAGAAGGATGTTATGGAGGTTGCCTGGTGCAGCCTCCTTTTTTTTACTTTTCAGTCCATTGCAAATTGGCTATTTACAATTACCTTTGCGCGCTTTATGAAGCCAATAGAAGAATTATACAGCCAACTTTCTGAACCAAAAAACGTAGTAATTACCTTCCACCAGAAGCCTGATGCTGATGCTATGGGGTCAGGTCTGGGCCTTTATCATTTTCTGATTCAATTGGGACACAATGTCACTGTAATATCCCCAACGAACTGGGCAGCATTCCTTAACTGGATGCCTGATGCACAGAAAGTGATTGACTTTGATGCCGCTACACAGAATGCAAAGGCCAAAATCAATGAGGCGAGCTGGATATTTTGTCTTGACTTCAATACGCTACCCCGTACAAAAAATATGGAAGAGGCGCTTATCCATTCAATGGCGGATAAGATACTGATTGATCATCATAAGGAACCCCAAACTGAAAGTTTCACCTACGGTATTAGCAATCCGGCAAAGAGTTCCACTGCAGAAATGATTTTTGACTTTATCGAAGAGAGTGGAAATGATGCACTGATAAATGAAGCGATTGCGCAGTGTCTATATGCGGGAGTAATGACTGATACAGGCTCTTTCAGATTCGACAGTACCACTGCATCGGTACACTCTATGGTAGCCCGGTTAATGCAGACAGGATTTGACCATAGTAAGGTGCATGAAAATCTCTTTGATAATTTCCTGGAAAACAGATACCGCTTTTTTGGTAACACGTTGCTAAACCGTATGGAAGTCTTCTACGAATTCAATACAGCTCTGATAGTGGTACCACAGCAGGATTTAATAAGGTATGAAATTAAGACCGGCGACACTGAAGGGCTGGTGAATTTCCCGTTAAGTATCAGGGGTATCAAGCTTGCTGCTATTATCATAGACAGAGGAGATGAAAGGAAGAGTTCGTTCAGAAGCAAAGGCGATTTTGATGTAAACACTTTTGCCAGAAAATATTTTAATGGAGGCGGCCACTTCCACGCAGCAGGTGGACGCAATACAGAGCCACTGGATGAGGTGGTGAGGAAGTTCAAGGCTGCGATGAAGGAGAATAAAGCTACTCTTGAGTAAAATTTTAAAAACAAAATAGGATGAATAGATTAACCTTTCCGGCGCTTTTGGCAGTGATGATTGCCTTTGTAGTAACCGGATGCAACTCACAACGTTTTCAGAAAATGGAAAACGGATTGGAGTATAAAATTGTGAAGGGAAAAGGAGGTGACAGCCTGAAAGCAGGGAATATCGCCATGCTGGTAATCACCCAGTATTACAATGACTCGTTATTATCACAGCCCATCGACTCTGTACCCCAACTGGTGCCTGTAGATTCTAACCAGGTGCCCGGGCAATATATCAGAATCTTTCTGAAGAGCAAGGTAGGAGATAGTGTAGTTACAAGAATGTCGACAGATACTATTGTAAAGTATGGCAGGCCTTTGCCACCCTTTGCAAAAGAAGGTGGTTACTTTATCACCGCATTCAGAATTGTAAAGGTATTTACGGATCCTCAGGAAGCGCAAAAAGTAGGACAGGAATTGCGCGAAAGGGCAATGAGGGTGGATTCCCTGGTAATGGAGAAGCAAAAAGGAATCGACGATAAAACCATTGTGGATTATCTGCAGAAGAATAATATTAAAGCCGAAAAAACTCCTGAAGGTACTTATGTAGAAATTATCCAACAGGGTAGTGGTCCCAAAGTAGATACCGGAAAGGCAGTTTCTGTGCTTTACAAAGGGAAGTTCTTTAGCGGAGAGGTTTTTGATCAGAGCTACGATACTTTGAACAATCCTACCACGCCGTTCACTTTTATTCCGGGGCAGCAGGGAGCTATCAGCGGCTGGGACGACGGATTGATTTACTTCAATGAAGGTGGTGAAGGTCGTTTGTTTATTCCATCCGCAAGAGGGTATGGTGTAATGGGTAATCAGCGGATACCACCAAATACACCTTTGATTTTTGAAATCAAGGTTACTAAAGTAATCAGCAAGGAAGCGTATGAGAAGCAACTCGCTGACCAGCGTAAAGAGGCTGAGGCTACATTAAAAGCAGCTCAGGAAAAGGCAAAGTCGGAACAGAAGAAGTAAGTTGAAGGTAGTTGGAGAAGTGTCTGAAATGATTTGAGGCACTTCACTAGTATAATATTTCCCCGGAGTTTTCTTTCTTCGGGGATTTTTTTGTGGATGTTATTGCGGGATAGATGTGCTCTGGTTTTGAATGATATTTTCATTGGAAATAATGAGCTGTAATTTTTGGGAAGATTGTGCAGTCTTATGAGATCCCGCATCAGGTAAAAAAATGGCGTCATTGCAGGCTGCGACCCGCAATCTCGTGTATCATCCTTTCGAGATTCCGCATCAAGTGGGGAATGACAACCCATTTAATTTACACCATCACAAAAAAACGGCGTGTCATTGCGGGCGCTGACCCGCAATCTCGTTCAGCTGCCTTTTGAGATTCTGTGTCAAGCACAGAATGACAGAAAATATGATGATGAGACCCCGTGTCAAGTACGGGATGACGACCTATATTCTTTGTCATTGTGGACGCCGATCCGCAATCTCATTTTGCAGCTTGATGATATCCTGTGTCAGGTGAAAAAAATGGCACGTCATTGCGGGCTGCGATCCGCAATCTCGTTCAGCTGCCTTTTGAGATTCTGTGTCAAGCACAGAATGACAGAAAATATGATGATGAGATCCCGTGTCAAGCACGGGATGACGACCTATACTCTATGTCATTGTGGACGTCGACCCGCATTCTCGTGTATCATCCTTTCGAGATTCCGCATCAATTGCAAAAAAGGGCACGTCATTGCGGGCGCTGACCCGCAATCTCGTTCAGCTGCCTTTTGAGATTCTGTGT
>JACFNA010000167.1 GCA_019455085.1 Chitinophagaceae bacterium | reverse complement strand
GGTACCATCGTACCATCAGTGATCCTCAGGAACTTATTTGAAAATCCGGGTTGGTACACTCAGTACACTCCCTATCAGGCCGAAATCGCTCAAGGGCGACTTGAGAGCCTGCTCAATTTTCAGACGATGGTTGCAGACCTCACCGGCTTGTCCATTGCAAATGCCAGTCTGCTCGACGAAGGCACCGCCGCAGCCGAAGCAATGACCATGCTCTTTAATCACAAGAATAAAGAAACGGATCATGTAACCTCTCACCGGCTTTTTGTGGACAATCATGTGTTTAGCCAGACCAAGAACGTATTGCAAACAAGAGCAAACCCAATCGGAGTTGAGATAGTTTATGGAGACTATGCAACTGCAAATCTTGATAATTCTTATTTTGCAGTAATTATACAATATCCTGATTCTAAGGGAGATGTAAACGACTACTCAACTTTTATTGAAAAGATGAAAGCTGCAGGTATCCATGTGATAATGGCTGCGGATATCCTCTCACTGGCACTGCTGAAGTCGCCAGGCGAACTGGGGGCTGATGTCGCTGTAGGTTCCACCCAACGACTGGGTGTACCGATGGGATTCGGTGGCCCTCATGCTGCATATTTTGCTACAAAGGATGAATTCAAACGAAATATACCCGGACGAATTATTGGAATCAGTATCGACGCCAGGGGAAATCGTGCCCTCAGAATGGCCCTCCAAACCAGAGAGCAACATATCAGAAGGGAAAAAGCAACCTCCAATATTTGTACTGCACAGGCATTACTCGCAAATATGGCGGCAATGTATGCAGTGTATCACGGTCCGGAAGGAATAAAAGAGATCGCACAGCGGATTGCAATCCTGACAAAGCACCTCTATAATATATTATCTGATGCGGGAATAAAAGTACTCAACCAATCCTTCTTCGACACCCTTACAATAACCACAGAACACATCAAAGAGGTGAAGGAAAAATCAGAAGCGTTAGGCATTAATTTCTTCTATCCAAACGAAAATCAGGTTTCAATATCCATAGATGAATGTACTGACTATCAGGATATAATAGATGTAACTTCAGTTTTTATAAAAGATAAGAGAACTGATGGCGAAGATTGGGTTAACAGCGAAAATACAGGAATCCCGAATCAATTGAAACGCACATCACCCTACCTTCTTCACCCTGTATTCAACAGTTACCACAGCGAAACTGAGATGATGCGCTATCTGAAGAAACTAGAGAATCGCGATCTTTCTCTCACACAGAGTATGATTAGTCTGGGTAGCTGTACTATGAAGCTTAATGCTGCTACCGAACTGATCCCGGTAAGTTGGCCTGAATTTTCAAATATTCATCCATTCGCTCCTTCTTCACAGACGGAAGGTTATATGGAGATTATTAAGGAACTGGAGCAGATGCTTTGTACCATCACGGGATTTACTGCCTGCAGCCTGCAGCCCAATAGCGGCGCACAGGGAGAGTACGCCGGACTATTGGCAATCAAAGGTTATCACGAGTCGCGCAACGATCAAAAGCGGGATGTAATTCTGATTCCAATAAGCGCCCATGGCACCAACCCGGCGAGTGCTGTGATGGCCGGATATAAGGTAGTTGTAACCAAGTGCGACGAAAAAGGGAATATTGAAGTGGAAGACCTGAAAGAGAAAGCCGAACTCCATAAAGATACACTGGCAGGAATGATGGTTACCTACCCTTCCACACACGGGGTGTTTGAAGAAAGTATAAAGACTATCTGTGAAATCGTACACCAAAACGGTGGCCTGGTATATATGGATGGCGCTAACATGAACGCACAGGCAGGATTTACTTCGCCCGGTGTGATAGGAGCCGACGTATGCCATCTCAATCTACACAAGACCTTCGCCATCCCTCATGGTGGGGGTGGTCCGGGAGTAGGCCCAATCTGTGTGAACGACAAATTAAAACCCTTCCTGCCTGCTTTGGAAGGCAAAGGGCAGGTATCTGCTGCCGCCTACGGATCTGCTAACATTCTGCTTATCAGTTATGGATACATCAAAATGCTGGGAGCAGCCGGTCTCAGGAAAGCAACTGCATACGCAATCCTCAATGCAAATTATATGAAAGCAAGGCTGAAAGACCACTTCCAGATTCTCTATACAGGATTAAACGACACTTGTGCGCATGAATTTATTGTGGACTTACGCCCATTCAAAGCATCGGCGGGTGTAGAGGCTGAGGATGTTGCAAAAAGACTGATGGACTATGGCTTTCACGCACCTACCCTAAGTTTTCCTGTTCCGGGCACTATCATGATAGAGCCCACTGAAAGTGAAAGTAAAGCTGAATTAGACCGCTTTTGTGATGCTTTGATTCAAATTGCAGGCGAAATCGCAGAAATAGAAAATGGCACTTATGACAAGAAGGTGAACGTGCTAAAGAATGCACCTCACAGCCAGTCAGTGATCACAGCCGACGAATGGACACTTCCCTATTCCCGTTCCAAAGCTGCCTTCCCTGTGGAATGGTTACGGCAGGATAAATTCTGGCCATATATCAGCCGTGTGAACAATGTGTATGGCGACCGGAATCTGGTCTGTACCTGCGAGCCTACTGAGTCGTATGCATAAGATGGGTATTTCAGGCAGCCAACTAGACTGTAGCTGATTTCACAAGCGCCTGCACCATATTGCTCCAGGAATATTTCTGTTTTTCTTCCTGCAGCCTGGGGACGAAGTACGCTTTTCCCAGAGTAAAAAACTGTGCTATCTTCTGTGCCAGGTCTGCCGCTTCAGGGTGCGCCACCAATCCCACTTTTCCATCCGGAACCATTGCCGGCAGGCCACCGACATCCGTAACTATCATGGGCACTTCAAAGTGATAGGCTAAAGGAGTAACGCCACTCTGAGTAGCGCTTCTGTAGGGTTGCACTACGCAGTCTGCCGCTGACAAATAATACTTCACCTCTGAATTAGGGATAAACTGTGTGCGCAGAATCAGATGGGGCTGAATAGAAGGATCATTTAATAAATCGGCATAATGCTTTTCATCTTCATAGAATTCTCCTGCTACCAACAATTTCAAATCTTCATTTCCCGGTTGTTGCGCAAGTATGCCGATGGCCTTCAATAAGATATCAAGCCCTTTGTATTTTCGGATAAATCCAAAGAAAAGCAGCAGCCTGACATTCGTCTCTATCTTCAAATGTTTTCTTGCTACTTCTGCAGGTAACTTGTCTCCAAAATGATCATAAAGCGGATGAGGTATGAACTTTACTTTCTTTTGAGGAGCCATACTCCGTATCTGGCCCTCTACCAATTCACTCATGGCAATAAAAGCATCCACTGGTTTTATAAAGTATCTGGTAAACAAACGATCTCCCGGCCTTTTTTCATGGGGTATCAGATTGTCTGCAATGCAAACTATTCTTGTGTGCCCATTCTTCTTTACTCTGCGTAGAATTGTGCCGAAACAAGGTCCCATAAAAGGCAGCCAGAATCGCACCACAATCAGGTCGGGCCGCATCTTCCTAAGTTCGTTACCTACTTTCCACCAATTGAGTGGATTTACAGAGTTGATCTTTACCTTAATACTTATCCCTTCCGGTGGTTCTTCTGTAGAATATTGAGAAGTACCCGGAAACAGAAAACCCGGGTATTGATATGAAAAGGTATAAATCTCTGAATCGTATCCCAGTGAGGTAAATTCTAAAGCAAGCCTTTCATTAAATGTGGCCATTCCGCCTCCTCGCAGCGGATATGCCGGGCCGATAATAACTACCTTATGAATCTGATCACTCATAAGAACCTTATGTGAGGGTTTCCTCTACAAGATAATGATTTCGTTCGGGTGAATTCCTTGAAATCAATTCACCGATAAAACCTGCAAGAAATAATTGGGTTCCAATGATCATCAAAGTAAGCGCCACATAAAAAAGCGGGCGGGCGGCCAGCCCTGTTTCTTCAAAGAAGAATTTAGAAATAGTGAGATATAAAAAGATAGCCAATCCGATGAAAAAACAAACGGTACCCCAAAATCCAAAAAAGTGCATCGGGCTCTTGCGAAACTTCCCTACAAACATAATGGAAGCTAAATCCAGAAAGCCGTTTACAAATCTGCTCCATCCGAATTTGGACTCTCCATACTTCCTCGGACGGTGTTCTACTACCTTTTCTCCAAACCGTCTGAATCCACTCCACTTTGCTATTAATGGAATATACCGGTGCATCTCCCCATAAACTTCAATGCTCTTGATTACTTTCCTGCGGTATGCCTTTAATCCACAGTTAAAATCGTGTAGTTTGATACCACTTACTCTTCTGGTTGTAGCATTGAATAGTTTTGAGGGCAGGTTTTTGGTAAGCTTATTATCATAACGTTTTTTCTTCCATCCGCTCACAATATCAAAATTTTCTTCGAGAAGTATCTTCCTTAATTCAGGTATTTCGTCAGGACTATCCTGAAGATCTGCATCCATAGTGATAACAACCTCACCAGCTGCCAGTTTGAAACCCTCATTTAATGCAGCACTCTTTCCATAGTTGCGCTGAAACCGGATGCCCTTTACATTAGGATTCTGCTTCCGCAGTGAAGTAATTACTTCCCATGAATCATCCCTGCTCCCGTCATCTACAAAAATGATTTCGTAAGAGAATTGATGTTCCGTCATCACCCTGCGAATCCACTGCTCCAGTTCAGGCAGCGATTCTTCCTCATTTAATAACGGGATAACAATAGAAAGATCCATAACCTGTGAATGGATTAGTCAAAAATGGGCTTGGGATTCTTTTTGGTGACTGCGGACCCAATTAAAGCACCGATTGTCCCAAAAAATACATAACTCAAAAGTGTACCACCCACAATGAACAGCGTCATGTGCTTCTTAAAAAACTCCAGACCCACCTCCATCTGTTCCTGAGTGGCCTTGCTATCCTGCTGGCTCTTTGCTGCCTGCTCTGCTGACTTTTGAAGCAGGTTCTCCTTAAAACCCGGAATAAAGTATAGCTCCACAAGCGTAAAGGCTATCATTAAAAGCGTGACGATTGCGGTAACCGCAAAGCCATGAGAAAAATATTTGCCAAAGGTGCCATCATAGTCAATCTGTTTACCATAACTCATTACGGCCCATACAATACCCCCAATAGCAATCAGCGTAAATAAATACTGTAATCCATTGGTAAGTTCAATATCTAAATAGTAAAAAGCAAGCCCCAGTACGATAAGCACCAGCGAGATCACCACACCTTTGGTAATTGCATTCACCGGTTTCTGAGGTGATTTCTCCAGGTTTCCAGAATTGATGTCGGTTGGATATGTTTCCATTACAATAAGGGTTTATTTGGTATCAGACAAAAATAGACCGTCCTTATTAATTATCCCAATTACTTTTCCTTTTAATGTTTTACCGGCAAATCCGTTGTTTTTACTCATTGACTGAATATCTGATTCAGAAAAAACATATTCACTATCCGGATCAAAAAGCGTAAGCGAAGCCTCTGCACCTTCCTTAATTTCAACAGGCCTGAGTCCAAAAATCTCTCTTGCTCTCTGAGTCTGCATTTCTACAAACCGGCCAGAACTAATACCCGCACTCCCTGCTGCACCAAAAACTGATTCCAGCGTTTCCATTCCAAATGCAGCTTTTTCAAACTCACAAACCTTATGGTCATAATCCTGAGGAAGATGGTGCGATGCGATGCAATCCACTACCCCACTCTTCACCGCCTCTCTGATCGCATCACGGTCAGAAGCAGTCCTGAGTGGTGGATTTACCTTAAGAGTAGTATCATAGTCAGCGAGGTCTTCATCGCAGAAGCAGAGATGATAGGGTGTCACGGAGCAGGTAACATTGAGCCCCTCTTTCTTTGCTGCGTCAATAAGTGCTATTGACTTAGCTGTGGATACACCCGTGAAATGCACGCTGGATTGAGTATATCGTACCAGCTCAATATCCCTTGCTATCATCAGTTCTTCTGAAAGAGCGGGCTTGCCCTGCATCCCCAGCCTTGTGGAAACTACCCCTTCATTCATTTGCCCATGTGTGCCGATGGTCTTGTCGTCAGGAAGTTGAATTAGCACACCCCTAATCGCAAGGAGATACTCGAGTGCTTTCTGCATTATGCCGGACGACTGGATGGGCTTTAGCCCATCAGAGAAAGCCACTGCCCCTGACGAAGCCATATCATACATTTCAGTCAGTTGCTCACCTGCGGTTTTCATGGTTACTGCTCCAATAGGATGGATATTCACGGGGGTCGATCGCGATTTTTCCATTACATACTGTACCTGACTCTTATTCTGAATCTCTGGTGTTGTATTGGGAACAATCATTACATCCGTGTATCCTCCTGCAGCAGCAGCCCTGGCACCGCTCTCCAGTGTCTCTTTGTACTCCTCTCCGGGATCACAGAAATTTGCGAAGCAGTCCACCCAGCCGGCGGATACACAGAGATTGCCCGACGATACAACCCGTGCACTATCATCTTCAATAGCATCTCCAATCCTGAGGATGATGCCATCCGCAATTAGGATATCTGTCTTTTTTCCGTGGAGCGGATGCGAAGGGTGAAATAATAAAGCACTTTTAATTAAAACCCTCATGCAGCGTATGAATAAAATTTGCGCCAAAGGTAAAAGAAAAAAAAGAGCAGTCCTGCCACAATATGAACAAATAGTTGGAGGTGATAAATTTATCTAACCTTATCTTCGCAAATTGCCACAAGAATACACTAAACCTCAAACCAAGGTGAAAATACATTTATTGTTTTGCATAGCCACTGCATTCATCTTTTCAGTAGCCACCGGGCAGGGCTTACAGAGTCCTGATCGGCGCGAGGACGTCAACGATCTGTTTGTAAAACAGATAGGTGCTGCTGCAGAAGTTTTTTCAGGGCCCGACTATGTACCCCAAAATTACCGGAAGACTGGTAGTGTCTTTTTTGTTTCAGATTCACTGGCAGCCGGCTGGATTGTTTATGATGGGCTTCTATACAAGAACGTGGAGCTTCAATGGGATATTCTTCAGAATTACGTACTCATACAGGGTAAGAACGGATACTCCAGAATAATACTCAGAAAC
>JACFNA010000166.1:426-7062 GCA_019455085.1 Chitinophagaceae bacterium | reverse complement strand
AAAGTACCAACTTGCCTGCTACCTTCGCCATTACCTCTGAAGAACATAGTATTATCTGAAGCATCTACCTTAGTGTCCTCTTTGAATATCACATCATACGCTGTTCCCGATGTCTGCACAAAGAAGCCCTGTCCACTCTGAATGTTATTATATATTGTATCGGGTTTCCCGGTTTTCTGTGGAACCGAAATATAATTAGTACCATCATAGGCAAAGGTCTGATATGCCCCAAGCCCATAATTTCCGCCCAAATTAGGGTTCCATACGTAGTATGTGCCTGAGGTTCCCAGTCCTGTGACTGTCCGCACATCTACTGCAGAAGGGTATGGATTGCCTATCAGGTAAAATCCATTCGCAATTGCAGGAACCGGAATCGTCTGGGTACCGGTCTTGATAGTTCCTTTGCTTCTGAGTGTGGTAGGTTTGGGGTCATCCCATTGTCCGATCACACTCCTGTCGCCTCTGATAAACACCATCCAGGCACTCTTACTGTCAAGTAGAGTTGATGAATTGGGTGCCCCTGCCCATGAACCTTGTCCTGAGCTCGGAACGTAATATTTTATTGCAGGAGCAGGAGATTCATCATCCCAGCCACCACCTGCTGCACCCGTCAGGTTGATACCATAATTTACAACTGAGTTATCCCCGTTTTCCATCCAGCTTTGCTTTATCGTCTGACCACTAGTGTTAGGTGCAATTACGTGCCATGCCTTCCTATGTTCACCTGTGCCGGTTCCTATGTTGATGTAACGCTCTACCCCTATGGCACCATCAATAATAGCCTTTGCGTTACCGCTCAAATCCACTGGAATTTCCGCAATTGATGCGGTTCCATATTTATTGGATTTTATTGTGAGATTACCAGTTCCTGTAACAATTTTTGAATTGTCTCCAAGCCTTAGGTGCCCCTCCTGGCCTAAATTATCATAGCCTCCGGTTATATTTAAAGTGTCGGAAGAAGCAAGGGAAATCTGGCCAATAGCATTATCAAGCAGTACTAACTCTTTAAGATAATTTCCTCTTGAAGTATTAGCTAAATATAACCCTACATTAGTCCCCTTCACGGTTACATTTGAAAAATCACTTCCAACCAGTTTATTAGATCCATAACTTATTGAATTCAACGTAAGGGTATTTGCCTTGATTTCCAGATTACCTGAAGTAAGTTTCAATAATTGAATAGGCTCTGCATCTCTGGTCAGTTCAACATTCGCACTATTATTAACTTCTAATCTCCGCTGTTGCAATGGCAATCCATTCCCGGTAACCTGGTGTAAGGTACCATTATATACATAACTTGCATCACTATCAAAAGTTATGGCACCTGTGTTTCGTATATTACCTGCAGCGCCTGAGGAGGTAATTCCATCAGGGGAACCTATTCCCAGGGTACCACCGGCTTCCAGTATGAACTTACCATTTCCTTTTACCAATTTGTCTCCAGTCCATAACGAAGCGGTATTCTTAACAGATAAGCTGGAAGTTGTTTGTTGTCCATTCACGTCTGCATTCATTGTCCACGAGGCATTGTCTGCTATCAGAACGCTGCCATTGAAGTTCACCTGACCGTTGTTTACCTTGGGACCGCTTCTAAGGGCAATGTGCCCATAAGTAGGAACATTGTTTATTGTCTGGGTAATAGAGCTACCACCATAGTAGCATACAGTAGTAGATGCACCAAGCGTTGTACCGAATCCTGAAGGGAAATTGCTACCTGAAATAAGGGTTGCAGTTCCTCCTTTTAAAGTTGAAGCATTCCCATAAAGTGTAAGATTCGAGGTGTTATTCATTGTTAAGGTACCGCCATTACTATTCCGGTTCCACTGCTGCCCTGCATTGAGGAACAATCGGGAAGCATTATTCATCTCAAGATTACCAATGATATTATCGGCGGTCCCTGAATGGTATACCTGAGGGCTGTTGGAAACTCCAATGGTTACATTCCTAAACCTGGCTCGGTTTACTGTATTATTCCAGGTAATAAGTGATGGGCCTGTTCCGTCGAATACTGCATTCACTGGATTGTTGTTTCCCCCTACTTCCCCAAGCTTTCCGAAGGTAAGGCTCCCTCTGAAGATAGCTTTGGTATTTGTTCCTCCTACAAATGCTGCCTCTCCATCATTGTAATTGTTGGCACCAATGGTAACGTCAGCCTTGAAGTCCATTATCCCGCCATCTGCTCCATTCAGGTCACCTAACCTTACCGTATTTTCAGATCTCTTAATTTCTATAATTGCATTACCAAAAACTTCCAGTTTATGTTGGTTAAGATTAACACTGACGTTTGAATTGGAATTCCATTCAAAAATGCCAGTCCAATTAACTCCACCTATTTCTGATGAAAGATAAAAGTCATGCACTTTTGTGTCACTTGATAATATCAAGTTAGGGTTATTTACAAATGGAATGAAAAATAAAATAAAAGTTTCATTCCGTAACTTAACTACCACATCAGTACATTCAGTTGGTGCACTTGGCGCTGTCTGATATATAGTTGGATTTAAAGACCAATTTCTATAATCATTAAAATTCGTATTGCCAGTCTGATTAAGCTCACTACCCTCCCCTGCCCAATAGAGAGTTGTTAGGCCGCTCGGACATGAATTAGTTGTTGTTGCTGTTGTAGCACTTCCATTTAATGGATTGGTATTCAAATAATCAGGGGAAGTCCCGCATCCACCCTCTCCGGTATTGTAGGCAAACACCCAATAATAATAAGTGGTCCCCTGGGCAAGGCCTGTAGAACTAAATAAATTATCTGTACCAAAATACTCAACTACTCCACCTAATGCAGCACTTCCAATGGTATAGGTTTGTCCGTCCACTGGTGCAGAAGGCGCTGTAGGTGAATTGGTTCTGATTACCAGGTATCCATCTGCATCAGATACTGTAAAAGTACCCCCGATACTAGTAGCACCCACCACAAACTGAAGGTTTGTAGGCTGGCTGGCAGGCTGTGTAACAGGCTGATTTACTACCAATGAGCCATGATTTGACGAAGCATTTCCACAGGCATCAGTAATCAAGCAATAGATATCATAGCTGGCATCAGAAAGCTGGACATTGTTCAATGTAAAAGAACTGCCCGTTGCGCCACTGACGATACTTCCATCTTTATACCATTGATAGGTGACCCCTGTCGTAGGATTTACAGACACGCTAAAGGTGGCATTCTGCCCAACACATACACTGAGATCGGATGGTTGGGTAGTTATTGAAAATCCTGCATTCTCAGTTACAGTTATGCTCCCTTCATCCCCCCAACAACCCGAAGGACTCAGTGATCTGAAATAATAAGTTCCACTTGTATTAACGGAAACTGTTGTACGAGGATCTGCGGTAGAAGTCCCTCCAGGCGTGGTCCCCTGGAAGTAAATAGTTCCTCCACTCCCCCCGGTAGCCGTCAGTACAGTACCTGAAGCACGACAAAATTGCACAGGAGAGGCAGACACTGTCACAGGAGCCGGTAATGCATTGATAGTAACTGTGATCGATCCTTCAGTACCCCAACCACAGGCACTTAATGCCCTGAAATAGTAGGTACCGCTTGTGGTAATGATTTTAGTGGTTGCCGGGTCAGCAGTAGAAGTTCCTCCGGAGGTAGTTCCCTGAAAGTAAATCGGGTAACCACCGCCGCCTGAAGCATTGATCGTAGTCTGGCCACAGGCTACAGAAGGGCCGGTTACATTCACTGCAGGTGGGGTTTGTTCAACAGTAACATCCACACTCAATGCCGGGCTCCAGCAGGTACCATTAAAAGATCTGAAGTAATAAGTGCCGCTAGTAGTTACGCTTGCGCTCGCCCCAGTGGTCTGATTCGTTCCATTGGGATCTGTTCCCTGGAAGTAAATAGTTCCACTACCGGTTGCATTTAATGTCGTGGATCCACATACGATACCCCCACCTGTAATCGAGGTAACTGAGGTAGTAGGACTTACAGTAAAATTATTGGCGCTAATTGCAGTATTAGACGGGGTGACCACACTTATCTTCCCGGTAGTTGCTCCTGCGGGGACAACTGCAGAAATTTGGGTGTTACTATTTATATCAAAAGATGAGGCAGAGGTTCCATTAGACAATACATCCGTAGCGGAATTAAAGTTTGTGCCTGTTATGATTACAGTAGAACCAACACATCCACTTTCCGGATTAAATGCTGTGATTGTAGCGTTGGGATCCTGGATATTCAGTATATAATCTTCAATCTGGCCATTTTGCACAATTCCACAACCCCTTGGTGTAGAATTCAGTCCATAGCTATTTCTATTCTTAACTATTCTCATCTTTGTTTCTCCAATGGCAGCACCAGCCGGGATTGTTATGGAGACCGAAGCACTTTTGCCGTCGGTACCATTACTATTGTTGAAATATCCAATGGAAATATTCTCACCAGCGTCATTAAAGTCTCCATCGCCATTCCAGTCGATGTAAGCCATAAAATAATCAGTTCTGTTGCCATTTGTATTCCCATTTACGGTCAGAGTGTATGACTGACCTTTGACTACGTTACCTATATCACAGAAGTTTTCGTATCCAGGAGTACCATTATTAACGACATTACTTGAAGAACGAGTAATATCTGAAAACTTAACATAGGTAATTGGTTCAACATCGTATCCAATTGTAGGGATACAATAGTAAGGCTGGCCATCATAGGTAATAATTACCTGACCGTTGGCACCGTTACCATTGTTTCCATTCCAACCCCAAAAACCTGTACCCAGCCCCCCTTGGCCTCCACCTCCGCCAGGAGTCATTCCATTTTGGCCATTTCCGCCACCACTAAACCATGCATTTGTTCCGGTTCCTCCATTGCCTCCATTACCCCCGCCTGATAAAGTACCACCCGCAGCACCATTATTATTTGTGGCGTTATTTCCATCTATTCCGTTTGAGGCTGAAGACGCAGAACTACCGCCTCCGCCACCTCCTCTATGTCCATTTCTATTTCCTCCATTTCCACCTGAAAACCTTTCGTCGCCAATGGAGCCGAGTACAGTGCCCCCTGTACCTCCGTTAGCTCCTGACGCCTTCACTAAATGATTAGACGGTGTAAGGTATATGTACGAGTCTCTTGTGTTCGCTGTTCCACTAGGGCTGCCCACATGGACATTGTATAAAGTATTAGGTGTTACAGATATTGTTCCCTTCGCAAAGGCTCCCCCTCCACCGGCACTTGTATTATTGGCATTCCCTCCTGCACCCCATGCTTCAACAGTAATTTGAGTTACCCCACAAGGGACATAAAAGGTATAATTTCCGGCAATATTATAAGTAACAGACCGGGTTTGTGCATTACCAGAAAGACTCAAAAGGGCCGCGACTAAAAAAAAGTAAAAATTCTTCATGATAATTCATTTCAATTTGAAAAAATCAATGAGTTATTCACAAAGGAAGATTGGACAGCAACTCCGGCTCTCAACAGGATGATGGATTCAATCAGGGTGTGTACTTTGGGGATGTTAGCAATCAGTGTGGGTGCTGAAATTACGAAACAAATATAGCGTATTCTATATATTAAAAATACTTTTTTTATTCTTTAGTGGGTGTTTTCCCCACCTACCTCTTCCTTAAGTTGCCAATCATAATGTCGCTCATTTGAGGCCATTGAATTGATTCCTTTTCTGCCATGATCGCGCACCGCTGGGATTTGAATAATATGCGAGAGTGGATTGAAAAATGCTGTGAAAAAAAGGAGGGTAAGACCACCCCAGACCCCTCCTCAGGAGGGGAACCTGCACACAGAGCCCAAAGAAAGGACGAAGCATTGTCATTCTGTGCTTGACACAGAATCTCATTAGGATGATACGAGAGATTGCGGATCGGCGCCCGCAATGACGAGCCGATTTTTTATGATGGTGTACACTAAAAGGTCGTCATCCCGTGCCTGACACGGGATCGCATCACCATACCCTCTGTCATTCTGTGCGTGACACAGAATCTCATTAGGATGATGCACGAGATTGCGGGTCGGCGCCCGCAATGACACGCCGTTTTTTTGTGATGGTGTACCATAAATGGGTTGTCATTCCACGCTTGATGCGGGATCTCAACTAGAATGCTTCATGAGATTGCGGATCGCAGTCCGCAATGACGAGGCATTGTCATTCTGTGCTTGACACAGAATCTCATTAGGCTGCTGAATGAGATTGCGGGTCAGCGCCCGCAATGACCCCTTTTTTCTACATGAGATTGCGGGTCGGCGCCCGCAATGACGAGCCGATTTTTTATGATGGTGTACACTAAAGAGTCGTCATCCCGTGCCTGACACGGGATCGCATTATGATGATACTCGAGATTGCTGGTCGGGCCCGTAATGACACGCTGTTTTTTTTATGCTGTACAATAAAAAGGACGTGCTATTACTCGAAATTAAATTCCCCTCCTCTTAATCTCTTCACGGATAAGGTTTAGTTCTCTTCCTGTCTGCCCACCCAGAGAAGAGTTCTCTTCCGCACGGCGCATCAGATAAGGTATTACATCGTGAATAGGGCCAAATGGAAGGTACTTAGTGGAATTATAGCCTGCCTTTGCAAGATTGAAAGTGATATTATCACTCATACCATAAAGCTGGGAGAAATAAACCCTGTCAGTATTGTGAGGCATTCCGTATTTATCGATCAGTTCAGCGGCAAG
>JACFNA010000166.1:0-416 GCA_019455085.1 Chitinophagaceae bacterium | reverse complement strand
GTACATATTATTTTGCGGATCCACACAATAACGCACGGCATCATCATACATTTTATCTGTTGCAGCCTTGTCTGCATTGATTGGAGAAGGGTAACCCATCTCTGCAGCACGTGCTCTTTCTTTTTCCATATAAGCACCTCGCACCAGTTTGAAGGCACATATAAAACCTGATGCCTTTGCAAACTCATTTACATCTTTGATATATTGCAGCCGGTCGTGACGATATAGTTGCGCTGTATTATATACCACCGGATTTTCTTTGTTAAACTGCATCATCATTTGTGTGGTAAGTGCATCCACCGGATGTTGAATCCAACTGTCTTCTGCATCTATCATTACACCTACTTTCTTCTCTACAGCTACCTTGCAGATATTTAACATACGGTCGCAGGCTCTTTGCCATTCTGCTTTTTCTT
>JACFNA010000165.1 GCA_019455085.1 Chitinophagaceae bacterium | reverse complement strand
TTCTATGGCACTTAATGCTGTGGCAAAGAATGGTTCTGAAAGTTTGGGCACTATGACTCCGATGGTTCCTGTTTTTCCGCGCTGGAAAGAGATTGCCGGCGAACTGGGAATATATCCCAATTGTTTTGCGAGGCTTCGTACTTTGTTTCTGGTTTTGAGTGAGATGCTCGGATGGTTGTGCAGCGCTCTGGATACACTTGATACGGAGATACCTAATTTTTGGGCAATATCCTTTATGGTTACAAATTTCTCCTCCATTTTTTTCTGAATTAAGCAAACGTTTGCGTTGGAAAGTAAAATAAATTTCTGAATTCAAAAATTAAATTTGAGTAGATATAGCATCATTTACCAAAGAATTAAGACATGCATGTTTCAGTAATTAATAAAGTCAAAAAGCATAAAGAATTCAAATTGCGGGTTCTGATTACCGGCGTCTTCTTTCTGTTCCTGGGTTGTTTTTGGACAGGGCATTCAGAGGCACAGGTATCTAACCAGCAGGCCGGTCAAAAGACAGTGACCGGAAAGGTAACTGACATTACAGGCGTAGCGCTACCGGGCGTAAGTGTGAGAGTTAAGGGAGAATCTACCGGGAGTGTCACCAATGGTGCCGGTGTGTATTCGATCAAGGTTGGAGGCAGTGCAAGCGTATTGGTTTATTCCCTTGTTGGATATATTACCCAGGAAAAGAAAGTAGGGGATAAAACTACATTGGATGTCTCGCTTGCGGAGGAGGTGAAAACGCTGGACGATGTGGTGATAATCGGGTATGGCGAGGTACAGAGGAAAGACCTTACAGGATCGGTAACCAGTATTCAGTCAGATGAATTAATGAAAGGCAAACCCTTATCGTTTCAGGAAGCCCTACAGGGAAAATTAGCCGGGGTGCAGGTATCGTCTTCTTCAGGCGAGCCGGGAGCTTCAGTCGCTATCTCGATAAGAGGCGCAAATACAATTTATGGCGGATCTTCACCTTTATATGTCATCGATGGAATTCCTTACGATCTCAATTCCAAAGAAGTAGCTACCTCTCAAATAGATGATGAATCTTATGGCATGGCTAATCCTCTTGCGACTCTGAACCCACAAGATATTGAGTCAATAGACGTGCTGAAAGATGCCTCTGCAACTGCAATCTATGGCTCCAAAGGTGCAAATGGTGTAATCATAATTACTACCAAGGCAGGAAAGGCGGGACAGATGAGGGTAGAGTATAATGGCGCTGTTACCTTATCTAATGCCATTAAAAAACTGAAAGTACTGGATGCAGCCGATTACATTGTGTTTAGAAGATTGGTGTCTCCAAATTCATCTCTGTTTTATTATGATAGTAACAAAGATGGATTGTATAATGAATTGGATGACCCCAAAGATCCCTACGCATTGCCCTTTCATAACTGGCAAAATGAAATTCTTCGCCAGGGCGTTTCTACCGACCAGAGCATTACCCTTTCAGGAGGGAGAGATGGCACCAGGTATAGTGGATCCGCAGGGTATGTGAATGAGAAAACAATTTTGATTGCCAATAATTTTGACAGATACAATTTCAGGCTCAGGGTAGATCACTCTAAGAATAAATTTGATCTCGGGCTTGGAGCCGTAACCGGATATACGGAAACACAGGGACCCAGCAACCTGGGAGTAATTCAAAGCCTCTCATTTGCCCGGCCAATAGAGTATTTCAATGAGACCGTAGATCTTGTCGACAGGTATATATCCCCTATTGCGATGATCACTAAGTCTTATAGAAACAGAATGTTGCTGAGAGCAAACATGACAGGGTATATTGGCTATAAATTCAATAACAACCTGTCATTTAGAAATACATTCGGAACCGTCTTAACCTCTTCCAAAGGAAAGGAATTTTACAACAGTGAGACGGCCTGGGGAAGAGAGTATAAAGGGATTGGAATTCTTCAGGATATAAAGTCTAACTCTATTCGAAACACCAGTCAGTTGAACTACACCAGGCGTGTCAAAAGAAATCACCTTTTCAGAGGAATGGCAGGGTTTGAAATAAGCAGATATAACTATGAAAACTTTTCATTAAAGAACTCTTACTTTTTAGATGAGAGTACCGGAGTGGACGATATAGGAAAAGGATCTAAATTGGATAATCTGGGATCATCAAGAGATATCAGTACTCAGGTATCCTACTTCGGCAGATTCAACTATAGTTTCAGGAATTTGCACCTTGTAACGGCAACTTTCAGAGCTGATGGGTCTGACAAGTTTGGGCCGGAGAATCGCTTTGCTTACTTCCCGTCATTTGCTTATGCCTGGAATATATCAAATGAAAAGTTCCTAAAGGATTCCCGCAAAATCAGTGATTTGAAACTACGGCTCACTTACGGTAAAACGGGGAACGACCGAATACCTTCTTTCAGGTATCTGGCAGTTTTAGAGAATGCGTATTACAGTGGACAGTTGGGGTTGGCTCCTGCATCGATGGCAAATCCTGACCTGAAGTGGGAGACGACCGATCAATACAATGTGGGGCTGGATATAGGCCTTTTGGACAACAGGGTATTGATTAATCTCGACTTGTACAATAAGCGTACGAGAGATATGTTGCTGCCTGCTTATGTCCCTACCCGTACGGGATATATTCAACAGTGGCAAAATCTTGGGTTAATTACCAACAAAGGAATCGAAGTAGCAATAAATACCATTAACGTCAGAAATAAAGACTTCAGCTGGACCACAGGTTTTAATATCAGCTCGAATAGGAATATTGTAAATAATATTGGGAATGTGGGGTTCATTAATGCGAGTATGCCACATACTATTAAAGATCAGGGGCGTATTATGGTAGGTGGTTCTATTGGAGATTTCTATGGCTACGTGTTCGACGGAATTTATCAGATTGATGATTTTACATGGCAGAATAACAGTGATCAGAGTATCCCGCATCAGGATCGGGTTTATGTGCTTAAGGATGGAGTTGTCAGTCAGACCGGGATAAGGGCTGCTCCCGGATTTTTTAAGTACAAAGATTTGAATGGTGATGGGTTTATAGACCTTGACAACGACAGGAAGATAATTGGCAGGAGTTTTCCTAAGCATTTCGGTGGCATAACCAACATGATTACCTATAAGAACTTCGATTTGAATATCTTCCTCGACTGGTCTTATGGCAATCAATTATTCAATCTCTATCGGTACCAGTTTGAAGGTGGGCTGTACGGCTCCTGGCAAAACCTGCTACAGGACTTCTGGGATAATAGGTGGACACCCGAGAATCCTACCAATAAGTATGGAGATATAGCCACATACAACCTGGCATCGCAATATTCATCTACCTATTATATCGAGGATGCATCGTGGTTGCGCCTGAAGGATGTAACAATCGGCTATCAGTTTTCAGGGGAGAAAATTAAGAAATTAGGGCTGGGTATCAGTAGTGTGAGGGCATTTGTTTCGGGTACTTATCTGATTACCTGGACCAAGTATTCAGGCTTCTATCCTGAGGTGAGCAGTAATAATCCCCTGTTGCCGGGAGTTGACAGGATTTCATTTCCGCGTAGCCGCAATTTTTCCTTCGGTTTAAATGTGAAATTTTAAAAATCAGAAATGATGAGAAAATTATTTGTTTTTTGTTTCGTATTCCTGTTTGCATCGTGTACCAAGATGTTGGAAACCGCTCCCTATTCATTTGGAACCGTAGAGAATTTATACAAGAGTGCTCAGGATGCAGAGTTGGGTTTGACAGGATGCTACAACATTCTCAATACTGAACAGGTGCAGTCAGTATCCGGTCAGCAGGCCGGAGCCACATTTAATAAATACATGCACGTAATGATGGATATGGGATTCGACGAGTTAATCCCAAATCCGGCAAATGGACTGAGGGTTGATTATGGGCCATTTGCACTGCATACGGTTACACAGCAACATGAAGTAATCAGGAATAATTTTTTCCTTTGGTTTGCGGGCGTAAATCGTACAAATTACCTGTTGGATGGTGTGGGCAACATCGATATGAGCGAGGCTCGCAAGAAAGAAATTCTTGGAGAGGGGCATTTCCTTAGAGGAGTTTTTTATACCTATTTGGCGATGTTGTATGGTGGCGTGCCTGTATATGATATGCCCAATCATGACCCCAATGCCCCGCGCCAGTCATTGCAGGAGGTGTATAACCTGGTCATTAGTGATTTCAAATATGCATACGAAAATCTGCCCGACAGAGCTGGTATTTTAGGGAGAGCCAATAAGTGGTCTGCAGCATCTTACCTGGCCAAAGTATATACTTATCTGGCAAGTTGTAAGCAGAATTCAGTAGGTGCCGGGCTGAACTTTCCGTTAAACTCTTTTGATTGGGTAAATGCGCAGGAAATGTATGCTCAGGCACTTCAGGTGACTCAGGATATAATCAGCAACAGCGGATACAAACTGTTGGATAATTACAATTATCTTTTCTATGAATCAACTGATGCATACAGGGACCAGGAATGCCCTTTTGTGGTGATGTCAAGTAGTAGTCCCACAAACGGTAATCATACATATTGGGGAGAGTTTCTTGTGCCGGCAGGGAACAGGAATACAAATGGAGGTGGAAGAGCCATCTTCAGGCCTGTAGCAGAAATGCTTTCATTGTATAGTAATTCAGATTTCCGTAAGGGTTGGAATTTGGTTTATCAGTTAAGAGATATTGATCCTACTGAGGTGATAGATGGAGTCACCTATAAGGTGCCCCGACTGGCAATAACAGCCAATTCGGGATTAGTATGTTGTGGTAAGTTCAGGTACATGATACCAAGCGAGAAGATGATCGATAATACCAGATCGATTGGTTCCACACCGATAATTCGTTTTGCAGACATATTATTACTCAACGCCGAGGCTTTATATTACACCGGTAACGAACCCGAAGCAAGGAATGTACTTTATAAGATAAGGAAGAGGGCTGCCCAGAATGATGATGCAGTGGCTACTACTTTGACCAGCACTTACCATCGCGACGATTTTCTAAAAGAACTTCTGGAAGAAAGGAGCCGTGAACTCTGTTTTGAAGCCTGGAGAAGGATTGACCTGATAAGATTCGGAAAAGTGGAGGAAGCGCTTAATGCCATTAATCCTAATGTGGGTGCATATAATAAAATGATAACCGAAATCCGTACAAACTGGAGCCAGCACAGGATATGGTTTCCTATTCCTCAGTCAGAAATTGATTTAAATAAGATTGAACAAAACCCCGGTTATTAATATGGTCAGGAAGACTATATCGATATGGCTTGTTTTCATGGTGAGCGTTGCATATTGTAATGCACAGGTGAAGGAGAGTGTCCCGCCCAATATAGTTTTCATTTATGCTGATGATCTGGGTTATGCGGAGATTGGTAGTTACGGGCAGCAGAAAATCAGGACTCCTAATATTGATAAACTGGCTGAGGACGGCATTCGTTTCACACAACAATACTCAAGTTCGCCTGTATGCGCCCCTGCCAGATGTATGATGCTTACGGGTAAGCATGCCGGACATGCTTACGTGAGGAGTAATTATGGTAAAGGAGGGTTTACGGATGATACCGAACTGGGGCAGTTCCCCCTTCCTGAGGATGCTTTTACTATAGGACACCTGTTTCAGAATGCAGGATATGTTACAGGAGCTGTCGGGAAATGGGGACTGGGAATGGCTATTAACTCCGGTAGTCCGCTCAAACAGGGTTTTGATTATTTTTATGGATATCTCGATCAAAAACAGGCACACAACTATTATCCGACTCATTTGTGGGAGAATGATAAGTGGGATACACTCCCGAACGTATTTTTTGATGTGCATGAGAAGTTAGACCCATCAAAAGCAACTGACAAAGATTTTCAACGATTTGTGGGGAAAGAGTATTCTGTTACCAAAATGGCTGAGAAGGCTGTAGGCTTTATTGAAAGAAATAAAGACAATAAATTTTTTCTATATATCCCATTTACGATTCCGCATGTAGCGCTTCAGGCTCCACAGGAGTTTATTGATCAATATGTGGGAGAGTTTAAAGAGAAGCCTTATTATGGGCAAAATAATTATGCCCCCAGCAAATATCCTTTATCGACCTATGCCGCTATGATTACCTATATGGATTACCAGATAGGTGTGTTGATGAATGAGCTAAAAAGGCTTGGGTTAGAAGAAAACACGCTCGTTATTTTTTCGAGTGATAACGGCACTACATTTAATGGCGGGGTAAATGCTGCATTTTTTAATAGTACCGGAGGGCTCAGAGGGTTGAAAGCTGATGTTTTTGAAGGAGGAATCCGGGTACCTTTTATTGCGAAGTGGCCCGGCAGGATTAAAGTAGGTACAGTGTCCGATTTACCAATAGTACAATATGACCTGATGGCCACCTTTGCGGAACTGACCAGGCAGAAAGTGAAGAATACAGATGGAGTGTCTTTTCTGCCTGAATTACTTGGCAATCGCGCGGCCCAGAAAGGGCGCGACTTCATCTATTTTGAATTTCCGGCAAAGGGTGGTCAGGTAGCTGTGCGGATGGGAGACTGGAAAGCTGTGAGAATAGGTGAGAAGAATAACTTAGATACTCCATGGATGCTTTTTAATCTGGCAGTGGATCGGGAAGAGAAGAAAGATGTATCTGCTTTACATCCAGACCTTATTAAAAAAGCAGAAAAGATTTTCCGGTCGGAGCATAAGTCCCCGCAATTAAAAGAGTGGGAGCTGGTTATGCCATGAAGTTTACTCACTAATAAAGTAATTAGATGAAACAAATTCTTTTTTCGTTGTTCTTAATTGCTACTACAGCCCATGCGCAACAGCAGGGTAGTAGCTTGTCTCCTTTTAATCCCGGCATTACTCCGTACATTAACTCCATTTCGGCGTATAACAGAGATAAGAATACTGTTTTAAGCTCTCCCTATGTGAAGAATTTAATGATAATGTTCAGATGGAGTGATCTGGAACCTGCTCCGGGTGATTTTAAGTTTGATGAAACGATTGGAAGAATATTGAGAGATACTAAGGAGGTCGGGAAAGGATTTTCTTTTATGATATGGGTAGGGCCTAATTCCCCCGAATGGATCTATGATAATGGAGTGCCTCTGGTGACGGTGACGGGAGGGAATGAAAGTCTGAAGTATCCCTATTATTTTTCACCTAAATACAGAGAGTTCTTTT
>JACFNA010000164.1:3888-7183 GCA_019455085.1 Chitinophagaceae bacterium | reverse complement strand
CGAAATCAATTGCACTTTATCAGAAAGATGTTTGAAAAAAGCACTAATGGTATCTTGTTTTCCAGGGATACGATTGAAAAGATTCTTCCGAGGATACTATCGTTGAAGGAGAAGAGAGGGTTTGATTCCGTATTGACCTTCCTGTCTATTTTGAATGATCTGTCCACAAATAAAGAGATGACGACGCTGTCTGATTCCGGATTTGTGCAGTCAACACTTTCCTATAATAGCCGTAGGCTGGACAAAGCTTTTGATTATATGAAAGCCAATTATGATAAGCATATCACCCTTAAAGATGTAGCAGACCTTGTAAACATGACAGAAGTTTCGTTTTCCAGGTTTATAAAGAAAAGAACAGGTGTGACGTTTATTGATAGTCTGAATGAGATAAGAATCGGGCATGCAACAAGGATGTTGATTGAGACTACGCATACCGTAGCCGAGATATCCTATAGCTGTGGTTTTAATAATATATCAAACTTTAACCGTCTGTTTAAGAGAAGAAAAGGATATACTCCCACTGGCTTCAGAGAGCAATTGCATATCAGTTCAAAGTACAATATTGTATAGGCGAGATTTAGGAAGCGCTCTATGTTGTGTATTATAGATTTTGTTTTTTTAGTTCCTTCACCGCGTAATCAGCAGCGCGTGCTGTAAATGCCATATAGGTTAAAGATGGATTTACACAAGAAGCTGAGGTCATAAAGGAACCGTCTGTCACAAATATATTTGGGGCATCCCAAACCTGATTCCACTTGTTTAGTACTGAAGTTGCAGGGTCATGGCCCATCCGGGCTGTACCCATTTCGTGAATGGCTCTTCCGATATAGCTATCACGGTCAAATGTCTTAACATTCTTCACCCCTGCCGCTTCCAGCATTTCTTTGGCATCATTTTTCATGTCCTCCCGCATTTTCTTTTCATTTTCTTTCCATTCTGCATCGAAAGCCAGTACGGGCAATCCCCATGCATCCTTTCTTGTTTTGTCAAGAGTGACCTTGTTTTCGTGATAGGGAAGTATTTCCCCGAATCCTACCATTCCAATAGTCCATTGCCCCGGCTCACTAAGCGCATCTTTGAAGTCGCCTCCAATGCTCATTTCAGCAATTTCGCGATTCCATTCCTGTCTGCTTGCTGATCCCTGATAGCCAAACCCTCTCAGATAATTACGCTTTTCATCTGCAAGGTTTCTAAACCTGGGGACATAAAATCCACAAGGGCGCTTTCCATAATAATATACATCTTCATAACCCTCTATTCTGCCCCGGGCTCCTGCTCCTAAATGGTGATCCATAATGTTTCGGCCAAGTTCACCACTACTGCTTCCCAGGCCGTCTGGCCAGATATCTGTCGCAGAGTTCATTAGTATCCATGCGCTGTTGAAGGTTGAGGCATTAAGAAAAATTATTTTTGCATAGTACTCATAAGTTTTATTATTTTCAGCGTCAAGTACCTCTACTCCCCTGGCTTTACGTGTGTCCTTGTCGTATAATATCTGTGTGACGATACTAAATGGTCGCAGCGTAAGATTTCCGGTTGCAGTTGCTGCCGGGAGTGTGGCAGATTGCGTGCTGAAATACGCTCCGAATGGGCATCCGAGCCAGCATTTGTTCCTGTATTGGCAATTGACTCTGTTATACAGAGGTTCTGTAATGTTGGCTACTCTCTGGATAATAAGGTGGCGTGTGTTCTGGTAATGTTTTTTGATCCTTGCCGCAATATCTTTTTCTACGCAGTTGAGTTCCATTGGCGGCATAAAGTGTCCATCAGGGAGTTGAGGAAGTCCTTCTTTCGAGCCGCTGATTCCCGCAAATTTTTCTACGTAGGTGTACCAGGGTTCTATCTCTTTATACCTTACAGGCCAGTCTATTGCAATACCTTCCCGTGCATTGGCCTCAAAATCGAGATCGCTCCATCTATAACTCTGTCTTCCCCATAACAAAGACCGTCCTCCTACCTGGTATCCTCTGAACCAGTCCAGTCTTTTTATCTCAGTATAGGGCGATTTTTTTTCATTTGCCCACCATTCCAGGTTCATTTCGTTTAAGGGATAGTCACGTGATAAAACAGGGTAGTCCTGAATCATTTTTTGAGTACGCCCTCCTCTGTGAGGAAACTCCCACGGACCTTTTTGGGCATTCACATAGTCTTTAATGTGCTCTACATTCTTCCCTCTCTCCAGCATCAGCGTTTTGAGTCCTTTTTCCGTAAGTTCTTTAGCAGCCCATCCTCCGGAAATTCCTGATCCAATTACTATTGCATCGTATGTATTGTTTGCCATTAGTGATCTAAATAAAGTTGTTTGATAAAACCAAACAACCTGTCCGTGTACTACGTAACCAGTTCGGACAGGCTGTTTTTTAAGGAAGGCATTAATAGTAATGCACCTGAAAATTCTATTTCTTAAACCTGACTTTTAATGTGTGGCCATCGAGGGTGACTGCTCCAACATAAATACCTGATGGCATATTATACACACCGAGATTGACTACATTGATCCCTACTGTTGTGCCCACTGTCTTCCGCACCAGGACTCTGCCGTTGATATCCAGAAGCGAAACAATGGCCTTACCAGCAGTAGCAGTTTTAAACCTTAATTCAGTTTGCCCGCCTCTCTGAGTGGCAATGAGTGAATTGTTTCCGGGGTTGTTTGTAGAGTTTATCCTTATCACTTCACTTTCTGTCCAGTGGTTACTATAGTCAACTTGTCTGAGTTTGTAATAATTTATTCCATCTGCAGGATTTGTATCCAGAAATTGGTAGTATGTGTTTACGGTTGTACTTCCTTTCCCTTCCACTCTTCCTATTTGGCTGAATGTGCTGCCATTTGTAGAGTGTAGAATCTCAAAATGTGAGTTGGAACTTTCTGAGGCAGTTTCCCACTCTAATTGGTTTCCATCTGCGTTACTTCTTCCTTTGAAATAGGTGAGCCTGATAGGAAGCGTACCTGATAAGTCTTCAATAGCCAGATTGTCAAAGTCAACCGTTATTCTGTTGTTGGGGAGTCCGGTTGTGGCAAGGTCTATTGATCTTAGAATGAATACAAAACTGGTAATTGCGATGGAACCATGTGTGGCAGTGCGATTAGCAAGGATAAGGTCTGTGCCGGCGTAAAGGTCATACTCGTTGTCTCCGAGTGTATGAGTGTTTCCATCCGGACCTGTGTAGTTTTGATAAGTTTGTCCTGAGTTGTTGATAATCCAGGTTAAGGTTTTTGTGTCGCCTGAATTGTAACTGGCAGTAGATACATTATTCGGATCGGCAGTACCTCCGTCATCATCCCAGGCTGTAGGCC
>JACFNA010000164.1:0-3878 GCA_019455085.1 Chitinophagaceae bacterium | reverse complement strand
TAAATTTGTATTTGCCTCCGGATGTAGTGATGGCTAATACCGAATGATTGGCCCCGTTAGTCTTGGAGATATCGCTGTTTCCTGCAGGATTAAGCCCGGCACCTCCTATTGAAAGAACTACCGCATTAGTCATATCCTGATCGAAGTTTGATACTGTAATGTCCACGCTTAATTTAAGCACTTTCGGCAGGCTAGAAGCGTCCGTAAGGGCAGCATTCGGATTGCTACCTCCGGCTCCGTCATTTACGGTTCTTGCAGCAGTAACAATGTAATGATTTGCGTTGGCTCCTGCTGCACCTGTCCTGTCAAACCTCAATTTTCCATTGTTAATAGTAGTGCTTACTACACTTGACCCCGCCGCTCTTTTTCCTATAAAGAAAAACATATTGTCCCCGACAGCAATGGGAGGTACGGTCGCACTGGTTCTGACGTAGTCAGAAATATCGGTTCCGGAGTTAAAGGATTGAGTGAGGATTGCTTGTGCGCTGGCATAGAATCCGGTAAATATTACCAATAACGAGGTGAGTAATATTCTATTCATAATGATGAGTTTTAATGAAGGTGATTATGTGATGAGTGTTTATTTGCCTGAAATTACTAAACTACAATCCTAAAAAATTCGACAGGTTAATTTAGTACCATAGATAGTTGAAATATTACAATAGAAAAATCAAGGATTTTTTTCGGCTTTTAATTTTGATTTTCATAGAATTAATTTTCACTACAACTCCTGTAACCCTTTATGGAAGCATGTTTCAGGCGGGTTGAATAAAAAATAGTATCTTAATTTCTTGTGCTTTGGTGAAGATTATAGCCTGGATTCAGGTGCTGAGGTTTCCTGTATTGTTCGTGTTATTTTTGTATTAATGTGAGAATTGAGGAGTAGGATTCCGGATTGTGATTTTTTATTTTTTAACATTAAGATATTTGTATGCAGATACCTGGTATCCACTGTAAGAAAAGCTTTTATTTTTTTTCGGTTATTATTTTTTTAAGTATTGTCAATAATGGTAATGCACAGTTCCAGGTTAGGGACAATGACATGATGGCCAGGGCTGATTCAATTCTGAGCCTAATGACTCTTGAGGAGAAGGTAATGTATATTGCCGGTATGCCCGGAGCGAAGATAAATGCGATACCCAGGCTTGGGCTGAAATCTATCCGAATGTCAGATGGGCCTTTAGGGGTAAAGGCTCAGGCAGAAGGTGATCAGGCTGATAAGATAATGGCTACCGCCTTTCCGTCTGGCATTACAATGGCATCCACATGGAATCCGGAGTTGATTTACAGGGTGGGTGAAGCGATAGGTGCGGAGTCAAAGTTTAATGGAATCGACATATTGCTTGGTCCATCACTTAATATTATCCGCCTTCCTCAGAATGGACGCAATTTTGAATATTATAGTGAAGATCCCTATCTAACTTCAAGAATGGGTGTTGACTATGTGAAGGGGTTACAAAGCAAGAAAGTATTAGCTAATATCAAGCACTTTGCAGCCAATAATACTGAGTTTAACAGATACAAGTCAAATTCAATTGTGGACAGCCGTACGCTGCATGAAATATACCTTCCGGCCTTTGAGGCGAGTGTAACCGAAGGGGGGGCTGCGACAGTGATGACAGCACATAACCTTCTAAACGGGTTTCACTGTGCTGAAGATCCATTTTTACTGGACACCATTTTGCGGCAGCAATGGCAGTTTAATGGATTCGTGATTTCCGACTGGAACTCAAACTACGAAGTAATCCCTGCCTTAAAGTATGGTGTGGATATTGAAATGCCCAGACCGAAAGTGTTTGCTAAAGATAGCGTACAATGGGCGTTAAAAACAGGCAAAGCAAGCGTAAAAGATATTGATGAAAAAGTGCGCCGCATACTTTACACTTGTTTGTATTTTGGTTTATATGACAAGCCTGAAACCAATCGTAAAAGGCCTGATTTAGACCAACACGCAAAACTTGCGTTGCGGGTTGCAGACGAAGGAACCGTTTTGTTGAAAAACGAAAACAAAGTGTTACCCATTAACAGAAAGGCCATAAAGAGGATTGTCGTGGTAGGTGAGAATGCTGATAAAACACCTCTCTATGGTGGAGGAGCGGCAGGTATGAAGACCACAAGGAGTATATCATTGCTGGAAGGTATCAGAGTGGCAGCCGGTCCGGATATAGAAGTCGACTTTTTAAAGTATCCTGAGTCGGATGCAGAAAAGGCCAGGATAGCAGAGGCTGATTGGGTAGTCGTGGGGATGGGATTCAATTCTGTTATCGAAGGGGAAGCACATGATCGCCCTTTTGACCTGCCCTCCAACCAACTGGGTCTGATCAACTACTTACATTCTTTGGACAAGAAAGTAATAGCTGTAGTGTATGCCGGAGGATCTGTTAATATCTCTCCCTGGCTTGATAAGGTAAAAGCGCTGTTTATGGGAGGGTATATGGGAGATGCAACCGGCAGAGTAGTAGGTAGGATGATCTTTGGTGATGTCAATCCTTCCGGTAAGCTACCCATTACTATAGAAAAACGGTGGGAAGATTCGCCTGTGTACCCATACTACGACACTTATGCGAGCGAAGCAGGCATGCCTCCTTTGTTTAAAAGGTTCTATGAAAAGGTAAATGGTCCGGTTGCGGCTTCCGAAATGATCGAGACGAAATATGGTGAAGGAGTCTTTATGGGCTACAGATACTTCACAACGAAGGGCATTGAGCCTTTGTTTCCCTTTGGATTTGGGTTGTCTTATTCTGATTTTTCAATTGATGACCTGAAAACTAATGTGGGAAGGAATGGTATTTCAGTGAGCTTGCTTGTGACTAATATTGGTAAAACAGATGGTGCTGAGGTGGTACAGTTATATGTGGGAGATAATAAGGCTAGTGTGCCCAGACCAGCAAAGGAATTGAAGAGATTTAAAAAGGTCTTCCTTTCTCCGGGACAATCCGAAAGGGTGTCGTTCGACCTTACGGAACAGGATTTGAGTTTCTGGGACGTAGGGACAGGCAATTGGAAGGCAGAACCGGGTACCTTTACAATATATGTAGGAAATTCTTCGGGAGATAACCGTCTTTCAGAAAAGGTACAGTGGAAATAATTTTTTGAGTGCTGAGTGGTGCCGAAGAAACAAAAACCTTCTGAGATATCAAACGAATTTATCAAAACCATTTCCGTAATAAATTCACCAGGAGCGTAAGTACAACGCTTACGATTATCATAGTAACAATCGGGAAATAAAACCGGCTGTTTTTATTTTCTATTCTGATATCGCCCGGTAATCGCCCCATCCAGCGCAGGCTGTTATGGAAAAAGAAAATGATGACACCTATCAGGACGATGATCAATCCTGCTATAATGATATATTTTCCTGTTTGCTGATTCATTTGTGTAATATATAAAATAGTTACAGGGATTAAGCTTCCATTGTGTGGCTTATTTCAGGTGAATCCCGATTAGTAGTGCAATGATGCACACTACACTAAGTATCAGCATCAGCGGGTAGATAAACTTCCACCATGCTCTCAAATCTACGTTGACCATAGCCAGGGATGGTAGCATCAAACCTGAAGGACTCATAAAATTCATTATACCCATTCCATAGAGATACGCATTCACTATTTCTCGGGTAGGAATATCTGCCATCATTCCGAGGCCTCCGATGATTGGCATGGTAAGTACAGCCATTCCCGAAGATGAAGTGATGAACAACGTAAAAATGATGTAGAGAAAAAAGACAGATACTATCAGCAGAGAAGGGGAGAAGTTACTTACGAATTGAGATGAATAAAAAATTATCGAATCACTGATGTGACCTTCATTAAGAACAACGGTCACACCTCGGGCAGCCCCAATAATCAATCCGACACCAACCATGTCTTCAGCTCCTT
>JACFNA010000163.1 GCA_019455085.1 Chitinophagaceae bacterium | reverse complement strand
CTGATACCGATGCACTCTTCACAACAAATACCATCTGACCAACATGGCAGCGGGAAACATTGCTGTATGGAACCCTGAATCGTAAAACTGCCACAACCTTTCAACGAAAACAATCCCGAAGATGAATTATAGATTCCTTTCATTCCAAGCTCTGCTCTGGCCTCTGCGCCAAATTTGGTACATGTAACGGATGCGCCTTTCAGATAGGCATGAGCGAACACCATGGCGCCGATCCCATATTGGTTTCCCGACTGACCAAAATCCATCCACAGCCTGGCATCAAGCCCGGCCTTAGCACCAAAAGAAGCACTGATAACCCCTAAATCAATACTGTAGTTGGGAATATTGATAACCGGTAATTCCTTCATGCCGGTAAAGAAAAAGCCGGAGATACCATTTTTAAAACTGGGTGGCACTTCCTTGTCATAAGCAAACTGCATCAGCGTGGAGGAAACGTTAGCAGGCATTGACTTGTAATCGCCAATTAATAACCCTGCTGACAATCCGCCCAATCCCGGCGTATTCAATTTTCCGCCTGCAAGAAAATACCAGCCACCATTATCCACGAGCAGTTCAGCAGCACCTGCCATATACATTGGGCCAATCTGTTTGTCTAATTGAAGGCTGCCGGTAAACCTGCTGTTTGGAATATCGTACGTAAGTCCAATGTTTCCGAAACCGGAGGGAATATTTTTTACATCAATCTTCTGATTGCTGGCATTGATGGATCCGGTCACCGTAAAGGTCTTACGCGTATCGCCCTGCATGCCTTTGAATCCCTGCATCGCGCCACTGAATGTAAAATAATTCCAGGTGCCGGAAGTCATATTGGCCTGCATCCGGCCTTTGATATCCGCAAGACTCGTGTTGCTGCCTCCCAACGGTAATTTTTGATTTTCAGGTTCTACCTGAATCCATGCCTCCTGGGTAGTCCGGTGGAGTACCGCTTTTAGGTTAATACCTTCCTTATCCTGAATCGTTCCCATCGCAGTGAAGCTGCCCTGGGTAAGGTTTTGCGGATGATCGTCAAATTGCAGATTGGCATAGAACCCTACACCTCCCGGACCATTAATAGATACGTTTACCGGGTAGAGCCGTAGTTTAGTGCTTCCCTGCTCCTTATAGAATTGGATAGCTCCATTGGTTTCTTCCAATTGTGGAATACCGAAATCTATTCCACAGGCCATGTCCACATAGTTAGCACCGCTGGTAATCCCGATAGGCCGTACTTTCATCACATCATAAAAGGTTACAAAATTCCCCTGATTACCCGGTTGCAGTATCTGCTCGCCATTGCTGACTAAGGAGAGATTTTGAAATTTCATTTGATCCCCTGCCTTCATGCCCGGCAACCCTTTCAGCACCACGCCGGGTGTTGTTTCTGTACCCATTAACCGCAATTCATAATGCGCTTTCTGATCGTTGCCGACACTTTTATTATATCCAAATACAGGTTTAGGACTGAGCACATCAACGGGAATGATGTTGGCAAACGAAATCTGTTTCACATCAAAGCTTCCGATACCCAGATGATCCGGCTTAATAGAAATATCAGATAGTGGCACATCAAGGCTTCCGGTTTTCATAGTACCGCTGGCGATGCTGATGGTGTTGCTATTGCCTGATAGCTGCCACTTGTCTGCGGTCATCTCCCATTTTTCCATCTTCAGGGTAATAGGCTTACTACCGTTTAGAGACTCTATCTTATCGGGGTGTATGATTAAGTCGCCGGCATCCATATCTAACGGCGAAATCCCCGGCAGCGTTACATGCAGTACCGTTCGGAGGTTGATGCTATTGCCCTGCACCCACGAATTGCCTGCATTTGCATTGGCATCAAATCCCTGTAACTTGAAATGAAGCGCCTTGCCGTCAGCACCTATAATACCATATTTAATTTTTGAGGTTGATGCAGTAGTAATAGTTGCCAATTCTGAATTTGAAGACCCGGGTTTGTCAGTAAGCAACAATGCATTTTCATTGCCCTCATTAAACGTGACATATTCTTTGGAAAAGCTAAATGCAGACTTTTGAATATGGATTTTACCGGTTAAGCCTCCCTTGTCATTTGCTGCACTTATTTTTAGCTGATCGCCGGATGATGGAGTTTGCACTACGGCAAAAGCATTTTGCAGGAGCAACTTTATGGAAGGTAAGTCTGTCAGCATGCTGCTTTCAACCGGTACACCTATTGGCACCCCATTTTTCGTCGCAGTACCCTTTTTGATTTTCAGATCATGGAAAGGAATGGTTTGCTTCTTATTATTCAATGAAAAATTATCATTCTCCGGTAGCTGCACTAAATCGCCACTCACTAACCAGGTACCATCCTGCTGTTTTGTTTTGGACTGAATTTCCACATCAAACCCGAATATCTTTTCTATGGCAATGTCATTATCGGAAATCAAATTAAAATCCAGCTCGTTCTTACTGCCAATGGTTATCTCTTTACTCTGGCTGATGATATTAGGCACCACTCCCGACTTACCTGCCCATACCGTTTTCTTTGCAGGCGATGTGGGCACACCTTTGAGTACATAATGCCCTGCATCATCTGTGGGAGCCGATTCTATTCTCTTATTACCCAACTCTATATACACCACCGCGCCTTTCATTGGCTTTTTATCCTCGCCTGTAGTAACTACGCCGGTAATAACTGCAGCTTTTTTCAGGTGTGCATCTTTGTAGGTTACAATGTTAGTCGTGTTTTTAACTCCCGAAAGCAGATAGCTTCCCTCTTCATAATTCCCATCTGCCGGCGGTGTGATGATGAAATTGAAGTTGGATGCACTATTGTCAAATTGAAAAACAACATATCCATCTTTATCGCTCACTTGTGAAATATCTTTTCCGGGGATATCTAATTTTACGGTAGCCCCTGGTATCGGTATTAATCTTCCTATTGCTTCAGACACTCTGAAGCGGATTCTTTTTTGCGAGCGGCGGACTACAAATTTTATTTCAGCAGCACTCTTATCACCCTTTGAAATGCTTATGGTTGTGTCTAATGAAGCATAAGCCAGATCTGTAGGTGTAATAGTTATTTTTCTTTTGCCTGAAGGTGCCTGAATGTCAAATACCTGCCTGGAGCCGGTAGGTGCCAATATTGTAAATCCGGAGTTATTAGGTTGATTTGGGCCTGACGTGGAAAAGGTGAACTTTATTTTTGTAGTAGTTTTCGTGTATCCATCAATGTCAATATCTGCCTCTACTGCATTTCCATTCTCATCCACTACATAGCCCGACAAAAAGCCATCAGGATAAAGTGAAAAATCCTGATTTAATAATTGCTGTCCCCAAAGAAGCGGTTTCATCGGAGGTGCAGGTGGCTGAGGCAGAATGCCTGCTTTGAATCCATCTACCTTTGTCATCAACGTACGTTTCGGGCCGTCAACATTGGGAGTGAATGCCTTCTTTGTCTTTTCATCAAATACGATATCACCAAGTTCTACATCAAGATTATTAAATTCATAATGCCCGTTTTTATCCGTCTTTGTAGTTGTAAATAGCTTAGAAGGATCACTCATTTTTTTATAATCATTTACGATCACCACTTTTACATTGCTCATGGGCTTAGCTTCATTATCCAATGCCGCATTTACCATCCCTGCAATACGTGGGCGTTCGGGCATCAGTTCCACCTCCGTAGTATAAGTCTTTATTTCCAACTGACTATTCCATACGATGTCCTCCCCATACTTCACCGAACCGATATTGAAACCTCCGGGCTCATAGTGAGGTTCATATTCACTAATGCTGTTGAATGGAAAATTGCTAAGGTCTTTGTCGTACAATGGATAATAACTTTTTTCCTTTTCCTTAAAAATGAAATTTCCTTTCTTCAAATTGGGTGTACATCTGATAAAATATCTATCCTGCTTATTATTAGGGTCATGCCGGACTAAATGTTTGAAAACTATATAGCCATCCCCATCAGTCTCGCCTGAGCTAATAGACTGGTCACCCAATTTTCTGGGCCCTTTTTCATTTTCTCCCTCATCGGAAGGCACACCACCCGGGCGCCCTTTCCTAATGATGCTGGTAGAAATCTGGGACTGGCCCGCCCCCTGGCTCTTTGCCATTTGCCAGAAGGTGCCAGTCGTTGACTTCACCTTTACCTTTAGCGTATAGCTCTTTACATAAGATACCAGCGTGCCCAGATCCAATCCTTTCCAGGGATCAATTTTTATGTTCACCTCCGGACTGCAATAATAATTATCCTCTACACGGATACGAAGCACTTTGTACATAACCCCCTTTACATGCGTGCCAAACTCCCCTGACTGATTAAAAGAATAGTCAGAATTGAAGATTCCCAAACTCTTTTCCACATTTACAAAATCAAATGTGAAGCTTCCATCGCTCAAAGTGGTAGTAGTGGCCAACACTTTATCGGCATCTTTATAGGGGCTCCCAATCTTTTTCATGTAGTCCGAATTACTCCCCATATAAAACTGGCTTAACTGGTCGCTTTGCTGAGATATATTAGAGCTCTTGTATGTCCCTGTAAAAATATAAGTCACTACAAGGCTGATCTTCCTCCCTGCCAATGGTCTGGCATTGTTTACGGGTATGTAGCTCTTATTGTAATCCAAATCAGGTGTATCTCCAAAGCCTTGAATCAAATTTGTTTTTACAGGCCCTTTCTGTGCTGCACTGAGTCCTCTGGTAGCAGATAAATTATCGGCATCGTCTTTAAAACGGTAATATAGTTTTCCCTTCAACTGGCTATACGGCACAGGATCCACATTGGTCACATCAAAGCCTGTAGCCTTTTGCTTTGGCGCAGTTTTAATTTCCAAGGGGGTGGTAGCAGGAATAACTGTCAACGGATTTCCCTTTGTGAAGGTGACGATTTCACTTCTTCCATTATTGGCAAATCCAACCTTTTTGTTCAGGTCGTGTGCCACCACTGCCACTGCATACAGCGTGTTGCTGTCAATTTTCAGGTCGTAAGGCTGGGTAACATATTGGTTGGATGTCAGGTTCTTTTTAATAATTGGATTATTTGCTTTGTAATTGATTGCACCTTCTATGGCATCAGCGGGGTTTTGTCCATTCAACACCTTTGTGACATACAAATCATACACAACATTGGCTCCGATTGTATTTCCGATAACCGGCGTCCATGAAAAAACGGTATTGGGTTGCTGAGCATTCAGGTATTGCCCATCCTGTGGCATTGTGATGACAGGAGGTTGTGCACGAGTAATACTAAAAACAGCACAACCTCTTCCAAGCTCATGAGGATTCCCATCCACATCTTTCTCCATCGCCTGCACACACAGTTCGTACAGCCCCTCGGGCAATTGATCATTTTGTAAAATATTCATCCAGTCAGGTTCGGATATACCTTGATGTATCACATTATTTCTTGCAAGAAATCGCATTTTGGATACATCATTCATAATTATCCTGGTCTGACTGGCAGGTAATGTGAATGTGACACCTGAGGATAAAAAGTCATCGCTGGTATAAATAAATAAATCGGATTGCGTATTCGCCAATGTACCTGTAAGATAAATATCCAAATTCCTTGTTACTCCAACCAAAGTTATGATAGCCCGATTGGCTAAATTTTCGTAGGCACTGTAATTGGAAGCGTAAGGCGGCTTAAGCACTACGTTTACACTCACGATATTCTGAGCTACCCCCATTGCAGGCAGAATGAAGATGAAGAAAAGAAGTATCCATCTCCTGCATTTTTTGGTATTGTCAATAAATGTTTTCATTGACTTTGTTTTAAAAGTTAAACCCGTAAACAAACTGTATAGACAGCTCATTGAAGTTTTGAATCACCGAAATATCCTTTGAAGTGTTATCCATATAGTTACCTAAAATCTGAAAGTTGTGATGCGCCCCCACCGGTACTGACACACCCGCTGTTACTGATATCGTATGTCCGTTATCTTTTCCTTTAAAAAAATTATTCAGATAAGAGGCGGATACATTTACAGTAGCCTTCCTATCCAGCACAGGTGCCATACCACCTAAGTTGCCTCCTACAGACATAATATCTCCGGCAGCAGTTTTGGAATTGATATAACTGGCTGAAGCATTGGCATTAAATCCCTGCTGTATCCACGTATGATTATAGGTGGTAGTGAGTGAATAGGTATTCAGGTCCGGCACACTCCCAAGATAACTCTGCGGAGTGCTCAACGATTGATAGGTAGCAACAATATTGAGGTTCTTAATGGTCTTCTCATTGATCCAGGTAAAGAAAGGCATCAGCATCACACTGTTGTTCACCTGCTTGAACAATTCATTCCCCGGTGAATTATTCAACGGATTGTTAGTGATTCCGAAATTAGAATAGTTGAAATTGATTCCAAACTTTTGCGAAGGCACATAATTGATATTGGCATTGCCAATAAATCTTTTTGAAGTGGAGGTCTTTTGATTCTTCAAATTATCCTGTTGAAATCCTATAGAGGTATTGATGTTTAATTTACCGCTGTCAAGGCGGAAGTTATTGGCCAGCCTGATCTCCTGTATGTCGTTTTGAAAGAAATAAGCTCCCATAGATTGATATCCGGGATCGATTCGTTTGTAGATCAACTGTGCGCCCCAGTTGCGTTCCTGGTATCCCAGACTGGTTTCTCCGGCAAAATAATAATGGGTGCTCACCTTATCATTGACAAGAAAACCCATCAATTGCTGTGGCCACACTTTCTTACTGCCACTGGTATCCACGCTGTCAAGCCGGTTCAACGTATAGGCGCTTACTCCTGCATCTACCGACCAGGTAAACTTGTCCAGAAAAGTTACTTTAGATTTTATACCAATAGAAGTATTCTCTGCCGGCAAAACAGAATCCTGCAGTTTTGAATTCAGGGATTCTATCTTATCCCAGCCCTTAAAATATACCAGGTCCACAAAATTTTTCTGCGTGCCATATCCGATTTTTCCGGCTATGCCCAATCTCTTATAGGCCGGTATCGGCCGCACATACAGCGGATTGGTGAGCATACTGCTATCAATACTCGTGGACCGGCGAAGTTGTCCGTACATAAACCCAAACCTGAATTTATTCGGATTCAACTCAAGCCCTGCTCCGAGCATGCGATACCCTGCCAGCGTGTAGTTTGAAAAATTGAGGCTTCGGTAACCTAAATGAAGCGTAGCCCATTTGTAACGTGGACTCAGGCCAAACTGATTGAACGGCTGATAAAATTTATTGTCATAA
>JACFNA010000162.1 GCA_019455085.1 Chitinophagaceae bacterium | reverse complement strand
AGCGCATTCAATGACCGCTGTGGAAACAATTTTCGGGCTTCTTCCACGAGTCCATCTTTCACCATTCTGTCCACACGTTGGTTAATGCGGTTATAGAGCATATCTCTGGGAACTTCCAATAAAATTTTTTGTACGCTGAATGGCCGCTCTCTGCGGGTAGCAGTGTGGAAATCCAGGATAGACTTCCCCGTCGAAATCTTAACCGCCAGCGCTCTCAGCATTCTTTGGGGATTCTTCATTTCGCCTGAGGTGGCAAATCGCACATCCCTGCTTTCTAATTCTGCAGTTAACCACGGCATTCCACCCTCTGACCACTTCTCACGCAGGTCCTTCTCCACCAAAGGGTCAGTCTGTGGTATCTCATCAAGGCCTTCAATCAACACTTTTACATAAAGCCCGGTACCGCCTGCCACAACAGCCACCTCATTGTGTGAGAAAATATTCTCGAGTGCGCTCAGTCCATATTTCTCAAATCCCACGGCAGTTACCTCATCAGCTATAGAATGGGAATTAATAAAGTAGTGTCTGACGGCCTGGAGTTTTTCTGCTTCAGGTTTAGCAACTCCTATATCGAGCTCCCTATAACACTGACGGCTATCCGCAGAAAGAATTTGGGTATGATACTTCTCTGCCAGTCTGAAGGCGTAATCCGTCTTCCCAACTGCAGTAGGCCCGCAAATTACAATAGCTGTTTTTTTATCTGACATTCTAAAGTTTGTACAGAACTTTTCAAATGCAAGGAGATGAAATTCTATTTAGGTCAAAAAGATGTAAAAGAAAACTCCGGTTGATTATTTACAGAGAGGCACTACTCGTCTTCGTCGCCTGACATCATATCGTCTGTTTCTTCTCCTTCTATCTCCTGCTCACCTTCACTCTCGTACCCATCAGGAAGCACCGCGGTATTGAGGTCATATTTTTCTTCGATCTCAGCCAGTTTTTCATTCACCAGTCCTTTAGTGCCATACTGACTTGGGCCGATACCTTCAGACCTTACACGAACAGGATAGTCAAGATGTTCCTCTTTTTTATTTACATTAATCAACTCCACATTAAAAGTCCAGAACTTATGAAAGTCATACACATAAATAAACTTCTGATTAGGATCGCGCAACTCTGAACCAATCGTAGTCTCCGACATAATCAGCGGCTCTGCTTTATATTCTATATCATACTTCTCAAGCGAAATCTGACGTCCCCGCTTCCACTGATCATTACTTCTGTAAAAAGTAGCCTGATGCTTATTGTCAAATTCAAAACTTGCTAAAATAGCCTGGTGCAAGTCGAGAAAAGTCTGTGTATGACGGATAGCAATGTCTCTATAAACACTGTCATCATCCTCCCAATACACTCTGAATTTAAGAATTGCCATATAGCAAATTTAGGGATTACTTTTTACTCTGGATTTTATTAATAGCGACTCACTTTGCGCCATCGTACTTATGAATTACCGGAAGGTGGGTTAGGATGCTTGATACCCATCTCCCCGGCTACTTTCAGCATAAACCGGAACGCTTCATCATACTGATTGGGTATCACCCCGTCCAGTATTGCTTCCCTCACCGCTGTTTTGATATTACCTACTTCGCGCGAAGGTGGCAGGCCAAATTCTTCCATAATTATCTGACCGGTAATAGGTGGCTGCCAATTCCTCAGGTGGTCTGATGCTTCCACCTCCTTCAGGCGTTGCTCCACCCATTCAAAGTTGGCAAGATATTGCTGCATCTTCTGCCTGTTCTTTGTGGTGATATCCGCCTTACACAGTTGCATCAGGCTTTCAATATCATCTCCGGCATCTACCAGCAATCGCCTGATAGCAGAGTCAGTGATGTTTTCTTTAGTCAGGCTGATGGGCCTGAGATGGAGTTCTACCATCTTTCGCACAAACCTCATATTCTCATTCTGTGGCAACTTCATCTGAGCAAAAATCTTTGGCACCATCCTTCCACCTACTACCTCATGCCCATGAAAGGTCCAGCCATTTCCGGGTTCAAATCGCTTGGTCACAGGCTTGGCAATATCATGCAGGATAGCAGCCCACCTGAGCCAAAGATTATCAGATTTTCCACTTACATTATCAAGCACTTCCAATGTGTGATAAAAATTATCCTTGTGCCCTTTACCATCAATATATTCTGTTCCTGCCAGCGCTGACATCTGTGGAAATATGATGTGCAATAAACCGCATTCAAACAGCAGTTTAAACCCTACAGATGGCCGGGGAGACAATACTATCTTATTAATCTCATCAATAATGCGCTCCTGGCTTATAATCTTTATACGGTCTGCTGTCCTCTTTATTGACTGCCACGTATCAGGATGAATTCTGAACTGCAACTGGGATGCAAAGCGTATGGCACGCATCATTCGCAACGGGTCATCAATGAAGGTCTGATCAGGGGGCAGAGGAGTCCTGATTATTTTTTCATTCAGGTCTGCTACTCCTCCCAATACATCGATTAGTTGTAAGAAATTATCCCCGGTAAGGTCAAGCGCAAGTGTATTAATTGTAAAATCCCTGCGCATCATATCCTCTTCAAATCCAGCGGGTGCTACATCAGGCTTCCTGCTTTCAGGATGATAGCTTTCCCGCCTGGCTCCTACAAACTCTACTTCGTACGGATATCCATCTTCTGCGATGATTCTGATTTGTGCTGTGCCGAAATTCTTGAAAAAATTCACCTTAGGCCTGGAGGCAAATTTTGACGCCACTCTTTCTGCCAGCTTAATACCATCGCCTACGCAAACGATATCCAGATCCTTGTTGGCCCTGCCTAAAATTTTATCTCTGACATACCCGCCAATCACTCTTGCGGGCATGCCCAATTCTGAAGCTGCCTCAGAAATCTTTTTACACAATCCTGATTCTTCTTCCGTTAGCTCAATCATTGGGCAAAATTACCATCATTTAATACAGCGAACACCTACCACTTCAGTTCCAGTACATTATTATTAGGATCCACATCCGCCATTCTTCGGGTGGGATCAATCTCGACCGCTTTCAGATCAAAAAGTTTCTTATCAAACACCATTTCGTAGGTGGGGTTAGTCCAGTTCCAGTCAGGGTGTACTATTCTTGGTTCGCCTCCCTCAGCCGGCTTAGCTCCCAGCGTAAGGTCTAAGGGAATATAATGCGTCTCCGTAGTGCTGTCTTTGAAAGTAAGCTTCAGGTCTATCGGCATAGGCATATCACCAATTCTTCTCAGACGAAGAATAGATTTACCGTTTTCTTCCCAGAGACTGTCAATTCCATAGTCAATAGTCTTAGTAGTATTTATCCAATATTCGTTATACCAATTCAGTTGCAGGCCGCTCACATCCTTAGCCACCTTCAGAAAATCAGAGGGCGCAGGATGTTTAAATCTCCACTTATCATAATATGCAAGCATAATTGCATCGCGTACAGAATCACTCACAATATATCCAAGCTGGGTAAGGTACATTTCACCTTTAGAATACGCATTGACACTATAGGCATAATTGGTGTTGTAATGGTCTGAAAATGTAGTCATGGGTTCTGCAAGGCCTGACTTCACAAGACTGAAATACCCTCTGTACGCTCCGGCATGATTGAGAGGCAACATCACCCTTGCAGATGGTGTAAATCCTTTCTGACTTCTGTAGTATGCATTGACTTCACCCTCGCCCCAGCTTGTAAATCCTTCATCCATCCACGGATGTTCGATTTCATTTGACCCCAGCATCATCTGATACCAGCTATGCATCCACTCATGAAATACGGTACCCAGGCCAGGCCCTTTCAACAAGGTAGCCATAGGATATTCCATGCCCCCATCGCCTCCCTGAATAAACGAGTATTGAGGGTAAGGATACTTGCCAAAACGTTTGTTCATATAGGGTAATACGATATAAGCTGCTTCTGCCACATTCTCCCATGCTGCAGTAGTTGCAGAATCTTTTGCTTTGTATATCACATTTAACACCACCCCTTCCCTGTTCCTGACTATATGCTCAAAATCAGGATCAGCTGCCCACACAAAGTCATGTACATTCTGAGCTACGAAATTCCAAGTACGTTTGGCAGTGGAAATATTCTTGAGAGGCGTTCCGGGTTTGTCGTAACCCCACCCTATTGCAGCGGCATTTTTCAATACGCCTGTACCACCAATCTTATAGTTTTTATCGATATGGATGGTTACATCGTAATCGCCCCACACACCATAAAATTCTCTGGCTACATACTGAGGCGTATGCCAGCCGGTATTATCATACTCGCACATCTTGGGATACCACTGAGACATGCTATATCGCACACCTTCTGCATTATCCCTTCCGCTACGGCGTATCTGCACAGGCACTTGTGCCTCAAACACCATATCAAATGTAACCTTTGCACCTGGTGCAATAGGTTTTGTCAGGTTTACTTCCAGAATAGTTCCGTACACCTTCACAGGCTGCTCCACTCCATTCATCTTAAGGGAAATAATCTTCTGATACCCAATCTCTGTGGGTGAGAGCTTCGAAATACGATCCTTCACTCTGGAATCCCAGTCCGGACGATTGCCTATCAACACCTTTCCAAGTTCCCGGCTACGCACATCCATCTCGCTACCCGGCTGAAAAGCATTCCAGAAAAGATGGTAATAAACTTTCTTCAGTTGATCAGGCGAATTATTGGAATATACCAGATTTTGAGTTCCCTTAATAATGTTAGTCTCAACATTCACATCTACATCCATCTTATAGGATACCCGTTGTTGCCAATAGCCATACTGAGCAGAAAGAGCAAACGGAAAAGCCAGAACGAGCAGCACACAAATTATTTTTCGCATTGTTTGTATAGGATTTTATGATTTCGCAATATCTTGAATTTCGAGTTATAAAAATGAAAATAATGATAAGCAGCTAATTACTTTGCATCTTTCCCCGCTACCACTATTACAATTTCTCCTTTAATATTTCTTTCTGAAAAATGATTATATACTTCCTGCAAAGTACCTCTGGCATTCTCTTCATGGAGTTTACTCAGTTCCCTGCTTACACTACATTGCCGATCGGCTCCAAACACATTGATGAAATCCTGCAACGTTCTCAGCAACCGGTTAGGGCTCTCATAAAAAACCATCGTCCTGCCTTCCTCCATCAATGACTGTAAAAAAGTCTGCCTTCCCTTCTTCAATGGCAGAAAGCCTTCGAAACAAAACCTGTTTACAGGTATCCCACTATTGACTAATGCCGGCACGAAAGCAGTAGCACCAGGAAGTGTTTCTACTCTGACACCATTACGGATACATTCTCTCACCAATAAAAATCCCGGATCACTTATAGCCGGAGTACCCGCATCGGAGATGAGTGCCATTGTTTCTCCATTTCGCATCCGGTCTGCTAATCTATTTACAATATGATGCTCATTGTGCTGATGATATGACATCATCTCAGTAGTTATCTCAAAGTGTTTGAGCAGCCTACCCGAAGTGCGTGTATCCTCGGCAAGAATCAGGTTTACCGTCTTGAGCACTTCTAATGCCCTCAGGGTAATATCACCAAGGTTACCAATCGGAGTAGGTACTATATATAGCATGATACTTTGAAACTTGAAATGGATACCTGCTAAAATCTCTCTCTTACAGCCCCATCAGCGCCTGCTAATTCAGAAGTGCACACACTGGGAAAATACAGTATGATGATTACGGATTTACAATCCGGATAGTGGCCTGCTCCATTACTGCATTGGCCAACAGCTTCTTCACAGCATCTTCTGCAATTGCTTTAGCACTTGCTTCATCTGCAGCATTGATAGTAAGACGCACGTGTTTCCCTATCCTTACATCATCTATACCCGTAATGCCCAGTTTATCTAAACCACCTATCACCGCCTTGCCGGCCGGGTCTAACAGTTCTTTGAGAGGCATGATATCTATTTCTGCGATAAAACTCATTGATGATTACTTTTTGAATTCAGAATTGAAAATATAACATAAAAAATAAACACGACAGGAATTGCCAGCCACTGAAGGAACACCGCAGAAACTATTGCAATCACAGCCAGCGCAATCAGCCACTTCCCTTCTTTACCCACTTTGCCTGAAAACTTCAATGCGATCATCCTGAGATTACTAATCATCAGGTAGCTGAGCACCAACACTACTCCATACAATACCCATTTATTAATGATGAACTGGTTTAATGCACTGTTATTGCTAAAATGCAGAATTAAGGGTAACGAAGCCACAAATAATCCCGCAGCAGGAATGGGAACCCCTCTGAATGAGTATTGCTGATCCGTTGCAATATTAAACCTGCCCAATCTGTAAGCTCCTGCACAGGCTAGTAAAACCGCCGGTAGCAGATAAACTATAGAAATATACAACCCGTCGGGCTGAGTGGCATACGACATTCTAAGCAGTTGATACATAATCACTGAAGGAGCGACCCCAAAACTCACCACATCGCTCAGCGAATCCAGTTGCTTACCCAATTCACTGGTAGCATTTAAAAGCCGTGCGACAAAACCATCAAGAAAATCTATACCCGCAGCAATGAGAATACAAACTGAAGCCCATGTGAGCTTTTCCGGAATATTGAAGCTTGTAATCAGATCTTCATTCTGTGACAGAAAAACTGCATCGGTCTGCAATGCAAATATGATTGCGATAACACCTGCAACCAGATTGAGCAGCGTGAAAATGTTGGGAATCTGTTTCATCTATGGGTGCAAGATAACGGCAAATTATCTTTTCATCAAAGCTTCTATCTCTTCTACTGTTATGGGGATACTCTTCATCAGGTCTTTATTGCCATTCCGGGTCATCCAGTAGTTATTTTCGATCCTGATTCCCATGTGCTCTTCCTCAATGTAAATTCCCGGTTCAATCGTAAAGACCATCCCTGCTTTGACTGGCTCTGTCTTTGTGCCCAGATCATGCACATCCACACCCAAATGATGTGAAATACCATGATACAGATACTTGCGATAGGCCCTGTTAGAAGGATCTTCGTTTTTCACGTCGGATTTTTTCAGCAATCCTATTTTCAGGAATAGTTCAGTAGCCTTATCCCCTACCATTTCATGATATTTCACGATAGTGATACCCGGCTTCAGAATAGAAGCACAATAGCGATGCAAATCAAGGCATGCATTATACACCGTCTTTTGCCTTCTGGTAAATTTGCCGTTCACTGGTATAGTACGTGTAAGGTCTGCCGCATAATGGCCATAGCTGGCTCCAAAATC